>CALIUX010000224.1 GCA_938048505.1 uncultured Pseudomonadales bacterium | reverse complement strand
GATGCCACGGATATCGCTGGCACATTGCGCCAATTGTCGCCCGAGTTGGCCTATCGTAATAACATACCTTTGCCGCCAGGTATTGTGGGTACGGCTCGCGCAGATTGGACGGTAAAGGGCGCGTTAGCGGCGCCGAACATTGCGCTAAAGGCTGCGTTTCAAGGAGGGTATGAAGGGGAATATCAGGTTCTACCGATCAAGTTCAATGTTGATGCAACCAGCCAGCTAGGCGACTTGAATAACCTCAGTGTGGATGTGGCTGAACTGAGCTTAGCGACCTTAAGCCGCCCCATTGCAAAGATAAAAGGCACCGTCAATGCCAAGGATAATGATCTGAGTATTGCGATACAGCGTTTACCCACCGAGCTTTTGGGCGCACTGGGTATTTCGGTCGGCGATGGTCGAGCACACGCTAGGCTCAAACTAAAAGGTACCTTCACAGAGCCCCAATTAGGGGGATATATCTCCTATGCCGAAGATATTTCGGTGCGTGATGAAAAAGACAAGCCCGCAGAGGTCCCACTCATTTGGCACACTAATATCAGCAGCGAGAGTAAAGACCTGCTCGTTGATTCGAGTTTTACCCTCGATAGCAGTAATGTTGGGCAAATAGAAATCGCCTTGCCGTGGCATGACTACCTGCAGTCTGCTTTGGCTCCAGCATCTAGCCAATCTCCTAACTCCCCCAGCCAAGCCTCAGCGAACAATGCGACACCGCTTTTAGGTAATATCAAAACAGACTTAGATGTGAGCGCGTTACAGTTATTTCTCGATACAGATCAAACCACGATGCGTGGCCGTTTAGTCAGTGACTTGCAGTTAGAAGGCTCGATTGCTAAACCACAAGTCCTAGGTGATCTAGTGTTTTCAGATGGCTATGTGAAATTGGCCGCAACGGGAAGTGAGCTGATTGATATTGCCCTGAATGTTAAAGCGCAGGGCCAAAAAATGACGATTGTGAAAGGGCAGTCGAGCGATAACCAAGGCGGTTCCCTTGAGCTGGGTGGTTATGTTGATTGGTCAGATCTCAAATCCGATAAAATGGTGAAGGTATCACTGAAAGCGAATGAGGCTTACCTAATTGATATGCCCAATGCTAACGGAGCATTATCGGGGGTGTTATCACTTGCCGGTGGAATGGAAAAGCTGGATGTAAAAGGGGATTTACAACTGCAACCGCTTAATATCAGTATTAATTCTACACCTGCTGCCAGCATTCCCAGTATTGATGTCATTGAAATCAAGACCGAAGAGGAAGAAGAAAACGCAGCGGCTCAGAAAGGCCCCGATGTGCTACTGGACATCACGGTAAATATTGACCAGCAAGCTTTTGTTCGGGGCCGAGGGCTCGATGCGGAGCTAGCCGGTGAAGTGAAAGTAAAAGGCACAGCAAAAGACCCACAAGTGACGGGTGCGTTTAAAACCCTAAGAGGTGAGCTTAAATTTCTCCAAAAGCCACTCAAGCTGAAGGAAGGGCGCGCGCAGTTTAGCAACAACGCTTTTCATTTTAATATTCCCGCGACGTATCAAAAAGAGGATACTGATATCACCATATTGGTATCAGGCACTCAAGATGATATTAATCTCGAATTAAGCTCCGTACCGAGTTTGCCAGAAGAAGAAATTTTATCGTTGCTGTTGTTTGGTGATTCCGTCGCAGATATTACAGCAATTGAAGCCATCAGCTTGGCGAGGGCAATTAATACGCTGAGTAATGGCTCAAGTTTTGATCCGCTAGATGAAACGCGTGAATTATTAGGGTTTGATAGCTTAAGTGTTGGGCAAGACAGCGCGTCAAACGGTGGCGGTGTGAATGTGGGAGTTGGGAAATATATTAATGAACGCGTCTATTTAGAAGTTGAGCGCTCCTCTAACCCCGCTCGCCCTTGGGTAGGAAATTTAACCATCGAACTGACGGATAAATTGCAATTAAATAGCAGTACGAGCGGTTCAGGTAATGCAGCAGCGGCACTGGAGTGGCGTAAAGACTACTAGCTATTATCTGTGCTAACACTTGTATTAATAAAAGTAAAAAATTGAATAATGATGTTTGATGAAAACGTCAAAAATAAAAAGGTCATGTGATGAGTAACCCACTATTAGAAACGCATACACTTCCTCCTTTCTCGCGCATTTTGCCCGAGCACATTGTTCCTGCGGTAGAAGCGCTGATTAGTGAGAACCTTAAAGCGCTGGAAGATAACTTAGCCGCTATTGATCAGCCTACCTGGGATAACCTCATTGCACCATTAGAAGAAAATGATGATCGTTTAAGCCAAGCATGGGCACCCATTGGGCATTTGTATTTAGTGGCGAATAATGATGCGCTAAGAGAGCAGTATGACATTGCGCAAGAAAAACTGAGCCATTACCACACGACCCTCGGTCAGCATAAAGGACTGTGTCAGGCTTACCAGTCAATAAAAGCCAGTTCTGATTTTGCAGATTTAACTCAAGCGCAGCAGACGGCTATTGATCATGCTTTAAGAAGTTTTACCTTAAGCGGTATTGATCTGTCTGATGATAAGCAAAAGCGTTACGGTGAAATTAAAGCCGAATTATCAAAACTTACCAGCCAGTTTAGTAATAACGTACTCGATGCAACACAAGGCTGGCATTTTCATACCGAAGATGAAGCAGTCTTAAACGGTATACCTGAATCGATTATTGCTAGCATGCAGGCAACGGCAAAAAATAAGGCACTACCTGGTTATGTGGTGACTCTAGATGGCCCTATTTATATGGCCGTGATGACCTATGCCGACAATGCCGAACTGCGTCAAACACTGTATGAAGCCTACAATACGCGCGCGTCAGACCAGGGCCCTACGGCTGGTCAATGGGATAACTCGGATTTAATTGATAGGATACTGACTTTACGCCAAGAGCTCGCGCAGCTTTTGGGCTTTGCACATTATGGTGAATATTCATTAGCCACCAAAATGGCCGATACGCCCGATCAAGTGACAGACTTCCTTGAAGATTTAGCCAGTAAAGCCAAGCCTGCTGCGCAAGATGATTTGAAGGCGCTGACCGAATGGGTAGCTGAATCGTATGACGTACACCAGCTTGCACCCTGGGATATTCCTTACTACAGCGATAAATTACGCCAAGCAAAATACTCGGTATCATCCGAAGTCATTCGCCAATATTTCACGCTTCCAAAAGTACTAGACGGTCTTTTTTCAGTTGCTAAAAACTTATACGGTATTGAAATACAAGAGATCCTAGAGAAAGACGGTGTTGCGGTTGATCTATGGCATAGTGATGCGCGATATTTTGAAATTACCAAAGATAACCAAAAGATTGCTAGCTTTTATTTAGATCTTTTTGCGCGCGAAAGTAAACGGGGTGGCGCCTGGATGGATGATTGCCGCATCCGCAGGCAAGCGGCTCAGGGCTTGCAATTACCGGTTGCCTTTTTAGTCTGTAATTTTAATGGCCCTGTTGGCGATCAGCCCGCTTTGCTAACCCATAACGATGTCACCACGTTATTCCACGAATTTGGTCATGGCTTGCATCATATGCTCACGCAAGTCGATGTTGCGGCTGTAAGTGGCATTAATGGCGTAGAGTGGGATGCCGTTGAATTACCCAGTCAGTTTTTAGAAAATTGGGCGTGGCAGCCTTCTGTGTTAAAAACGCTCTCTTCACATGTTGAAACGGGTGAGTCTTTATCAGATGATTTAATTCAAAAAATGTTGTCGGCCAAAAACTTTCAATCAGGAATGTTTTTAGTCAGGCAAATTGAGTTTGGTCTGTTTGATATGCTTGTTCATGCCAATTATGGCACTGAGCGCTTTTCAAGTGTGCAAGCCACGCTTGATACGGTTAGACAAAAAGTCGCTGTTATTCAGCCGCCCAGTTTTAATCGTTTTCAAAATGGCTTTAGCCATATTTTTGCAGGCGGCTACTCTGCTGGTTATTACAGTTATTTGTGGGCTGAAGTGTTATCGTCCGATGCTTTCTCAGCTTTTGAAGAAGCCGGTATTTTTGATGCAACAGTTGGCCAGCGGTTTTTAAATGAGCTGCTTTCTCAGGGCGGTAGTCAAAGTGCTGCTGTATTATTTAAAAACTTTCGTGGCCGTGAGCCATCCATTGATGCATTGCTTCGCCATAGTGGTATTGCCGCTTAATAGACTATGTTGCAATGTTTTATGAATGATCGCATCAAACTTACTTGTGTTGTTAGCCTGCAGAGAAAAATACAATGAAAAAACGTTTTATTGCGGGTGCAACCTGCCCAAGGTGCGCAGAGATGGATCGAATAATGATGTACCAAAAAGACGGTAAAGACTACCGTGAATGTGTTGCATGCGGTTTTGAGGATGTTATGCATATTCAATCAAAACCGCGTGAATTAGAAACACGTGTAAACATTAGTGAGGAACAGAAAAAGCAAGAGACAACGGTAGTTAAAATTATCCCAAGTAAGTAGAAAACGATTTCGTCCAAGCAGTAATAAAATATCTCTACAGCCATGGCAAGGATGCCTAATTAAAAATGATAAATAGACGTGCTGGCAATTTACTTCAACAC
>CALIUX010000223.1 GCA_938048505.1 uncultured Pseudomonadales bacterium | reverse complement strand
ATTTTGGGTGGTGATGGTAAAGGCGCAGATTTCACACCGTTAATACCGGCATTGCAAGTGGCTGCAAAGTCAGTTGTAACAATAGGGAAAGATGGCGCGGTACTGCATCGTTTAATCCAGTCTTCTTTGCCGCTTTTACCGCTCTCAATGGCTACTTCGCTCATCGAAGCAGTACAGCACATTGCTGCTAATTTGAAGGCAGGTGATATTGTTTTGTTATCACCTGCGTGTGCCAGTTTAGATATGTATGCAAGCTTTGAGGCGCGTGGAGAAGCTTTTAAAGTGGCGGTAAGGGAGGTGATGTCAACGTGAATTCGACCACCCTTAACCCTTTCGAAATCAATGCAGGCATTCCTGCAGTAGACCTTAAGCTGCTTTCTACCGTATTGGCGCTTATGTCCTTTGGCATTGTCATGGTGTTATCCGCGTCTATTGATTTAGCGTCCCATGTCTATGAAGACCCTTGGTTTTTTGTAAAACGTCATGCGGCATTTTTGTTGCTATCACTTGCAGGCGGAGCGTTGATTTTGAGCCTTCCTGCGCAGTATTGGCAACGCTTTGGTTTATTGTTTTTATTTGTCGGTATTGGTTTGCTGGTTGCTGTATTGATTCCAGGTATTGGCAAAATGGTAAACGGGAGCCGTCGCTGGTTGAGTGTAGGGCCGTTTACTTTGCAGGCGTCTGAAGCCGCAAAATTCTGTTTTATTGTTTTCTTTGCCAGTTTTTTGGCTCGACGCTCAGCAGAACGATCTATTGAAATCACAAAAGAATGGGGCGCATTCTTTAAACTCTTATTTATTTTGGGTTTGTTTGTTGGCTTATTGTTATTAGAGCCTGACTTTGGTAGCTCGGTTGTTCTGTGTTTAACCGCCGGTGCGATGATGTTTATTGCGGGTGTGCCGTTGCTGCGCTTTTTGTTTTTAGCAACCTTAGGTATTGGCGGGCTCGTTTTTATGGCGATTGCCTCACCTTATCGATGGCAGCGTTTGGTGACTTTTCTTGACCCTTGGGCTGACCAGTTTTCTAGTGGGTATCAGCTGGTGCAATCGCTTATTGCATTTGGCCGAGGTGAATGGATTGGGTTAGGTTTGGGCAATAGTTTACAAAAGTTGTTCTTTTTGCCAGAAGCCCATACAGATTTTATTTTTTCTATTGTTGCTGAAGAGTTTGGCTTGCTGGGAGCATTAGCACTGCTTTCTTGTTTTGTGGTTGTTGTGTGGCGCTTATTAATTATTGCTGCGCAAGCCTATAAGAGTGAGAACTTCTTTGCTTGTTATTGTGCTACGGGTATTGCCATGCTTTTTAGTGCGCAGGCTTTTATTAATATGGGCGTTGCATCAGGCTTCTTACCAACAAAAGGGTTGACGCTACCGTTTGTGAGTTCAGGTGGCAGTAGTTTGCTGGCTTCGACAGCACTCATTGCGCTTGCGCTGCGGCTCGATTGGGAGGTGCGTATGGGAGTTAAACCCTATGTGGAAACAGCTCGTTCAAAGCCTGCTCGTTCAAAATCCGTTCGTACAAGGCGTGCACCTGCCAAACAAGCGCCAAATAAAGTCAATAAGAGAGCAAACCCAAAAAGAATATCAAGCAAGATCGTCACAACCGCTCAGAGTGCGGTTCGATCTACTGTTAAGGGAGGTCGATAAATGAATACTGCTTCCCTTAATTCAGCTGGTGCTAAAACCACCATGGATACAATGCAAAAAAACACCATTATGATTATGGCTGGTGGCACAGGAGGGCATGTGTTCCCTGCTTTAGCCGTTGCTAAGCGATTGCACAAACAAGGTGTTGAAAGTCACTGGATGGGAACGTGCAAAGGTATTGAGGCGCGAGTTGTCCCCGAAAACGATATTGCTTTACACACGATTGATATTGCTGGTTTACGAGGCAAATCATTAGTAAAAGCATTACTTGGGCCATTTAACGTTGCAAAAGCTATTTTGCAGGCTCGGCGCATATTAAAAAAAGTGAAACCACAAGTTGTATTGGGTATGGGCGGTTATGCATCAGGCCCTGGCGGGATTGCTGCCCGTTTATTAGGCATCCCGTTAATTGTGCATGAGCAAAATGCGACGCCTGGCAGTACGAATAAAATATTGGCAAAAGTGTCTCAGCGCGTTTTATGTGGTTTCCCTAATGCCATTAAAAAAGGGCGTTTTGTTGGTAATCCCGTTCGTGATGCTTTTTATCTGCAGTTGCCACCTCGAACGCGCTATGAGCAACGGGGTTCACTCAAAGGCCGAGCATTAAATATATTGGTTCTTGGTGGGAGCTTAGGGGCTAAAGCCTTAAACCTGAATGTGCCCAAGGCTTTAGCATTATTGCCTGCTGATCAAGCAGTGCATGTTATGCATCAATCAGGTGAGCGAACAGCGCAAGAATCTAAAGAGGCTTACCACCAGCTCAAACAGGTTCGCCCTGATATCAGCGCAACACTCATGACTTTTATTGATGATGTCGCGTTAGAAATGGCGAGTGCAGATTTAATTATTTGCCGGTCAGGTGCTCTTACCGTTGCAGAATTGGCCGCTGTAGGCGTGCCGTCAATACTGATTCCTTTTCCTTATGCGATTGACGATCATCAAACTGCGAATGGTAAGTGGTTAGTTGATAAAGGGGCGGCGGCTTTGTGCCAAGAAAGCACTATGACGCCAGAATCTTTAGCGAAAACAATTTGTTCATTAACAAAAGATGAAGAGCAATTAATTTCTATGGCTGAAAAAGCGCTAGAGCGCAATGATGCCACGGCGACCGAATTGGTGTCTGCTGTTTGTATGGAGTACATCAATGTCTGACTTAAGTATCTACCAAACGCCAGAGATGCGTCGAATTCGTCGAA
>CALIUX010000222.1 GCA_938048505.1 uncultured Pseudomonadales bacterium | reverse complement strand
AGCCGCTTGATGTGTCATAAAATAAGCAGTCGGTGTACTGCGAGGGAGTGTATCCAAACATGCGCTCTGCACAGAATAAGAAAAACAGCTCATGATCACGCCTTGCATGCTCTTGCTAGCTATTTTTTTAGCTTTTCCCTTCAGTCCATTTTTTGCAATTTTTACAGCCGCACTCAATACAACAACTGTTTTAACGGCTCGTTTCACCAGCTTGTCATTTGTTCGGTAAATATTCACTCTGCTTTTTGAGCCTTTGTGGGTAAAACTGAAAGGAGCGCGGATTCAGCCGGTGACACTAAACGTAAGAACATTGGCTGATCTTTTAGGGTATGGCTCACGCTACCATCACTAAAGTAAAGATACCAAGCATGTTCACGATCAGGCGCGTAGCTCTGTTGTGTCCAATAATGGGAATTTACAGCCAAAGGAAAGTAATGTGTATCAATCGCACGAGGGGTTAATTGGTGATTAACAATCGTTTGAAATTGCAAAACAGTCGGTAATTGCCAATTATCGAGCCCGCACAGTTTTTGCTGGTTAATATGCTCAACATACGCTTGCGTTGTACAGTGAATATTAGGGCATAAGGGAGTATCGCCCTTTGATATATCAACTTCTGGCTGCGAACCACCGCGTACGCCATCTTGGGAATAACGGTAATTTGCCAAATGAAACCGAGGGCTAAGCTGATTCTCTGTTTTGCTTTCCCAAATAAATCCTGTCTTCACATCGTGAATACACTGCCACTGGGTACCTTGTTGCTCACTACCCTCTGCGTTCCATTCGGCATCCTGAACCGCCAATGGCAAACCATCTGCGCCAAGCTTAAGATAGTGTTTATAGGTATTATTGAGTGGCCGAATATAAGGTGAAGTGCGATCGCTATTTTTAGCGTGATTAGTAGCAGCCTGACCAGCAGTCTGGCTAGATTCTGAAGTCGCCGCAGTGTTAGGTTGGCCACAACCTGCGGCGCTGCCTATTGCGCCTATTATGAGTACACACAATACCGAGTCTAATAATAGGCGCTGTGATAATAAGCGGTGTATTCTAATAGGCATAGTCAGCACCGCGTCTCAGCATCAATGTAACCTTATAAGAATGCAGTATTTTAAGAGGTGAGCGTAGTAAACATATCGTTTAGCACACCCGTGCTAGTACCACCATCAATCACACGCCCAGTATTGAACTCGGGACGATTTGTGGCAACAAGCCATGGTGAGTTAGACGCGCTGTGGCTGGCACCATCACCATGATCGGTGGTTTCGCAGAAAACCGTTTTATCAATCATCATACCGCCTGTTGGATCCGGCGTATCAGCAAGCTGTTGGATGATATAAGCCGATATACCACTCAGATATTTTTTCACCTCGACCTGCTCGGCATAGCCTTTTCCATGCAAGGTTTGATGGTGATTCTCGGTGAACGTACCTTGGTATTTCCAATCGCATTGGCTCGTGCTGAGCTGCACGGTCACAACGTTCGTTAAACCGCAACGCATAGCCGCAATACCGATATCGGCTAACAGCTTCAGGTTATCACCGGCTGTAGGTTGGCCGCGAGAGGCCAGCTCTGGGTCACGACAGCCTTCTGGCGGCACAAATACCGAAGCGTCTTCTAAGCGTCGATCAAGCTTTTGCAGCGCATCAATATGCGTTTCAAGCCGCTCCCGCTCGTGTTGACCAAACTTTTTTTGCAATGCATCAAGAATGGCTTTATTCGCATCAATGACATTTTTTTGCTTTTGGTAAAACGCCTGCGCGCCGCCTCCGGGCGGTGGGCCACCAAAAAGCTGCTTGTATGCAGCATCGGCATCTTCTTCAGGCTTTTTAGGTTGTCCGCCTCGGCGTCCCATCACATCATGCCGAGTGCTGCCCAGATCAAAAGCTAAGTTGAAGTCGGAATAGGGCGTATCTGAACCGATTGTATCCGCAAGGCGGGTATCGATCGTATTGGCTCCACCCCCCATCGCACCATCAGCATTACCATGTCCTCCTCCAACCATTTGCACATTGTGGAAGTTGCAGTATTGAGAAACTGGCGCATAGGGCTCGGAAGCTTGATTCATGGTATTGATATCAGTCGGTAACCAAGAGCCATTTGGCGCACCGCCTGGGTAGTAGATTAAAAATGCACGCTTAGCATCTTCTGCGGCTTCAGCAAAGCGGTTATAAAGCAAGCCCGCTGTTAGGGGGGATGCCATCAGCATCTTTTTGCCAATCCCCGCAGAGCTGGCCATTTTTAAGAATTGACGGCGCTTGAGTGAGGAGTTCACGTTGTGTGTTGTCATCGTTTTATACCTTGTTATCTAAGCGCCAATTACTTGGCTGCGCGAAAGCGTATTAAGTCTTGCATAATCAGCTCAACATAGAGTGCACGTGGGCTTTGGTTTTCTTTCTCAAGAGCAGCCATCGCTTTGTTTTGAGCACAACTAAAGTCGCGTTTCTGGTTATTGGTTAACGTATCTTCGTTAACAGGATCAACGGCATTATCGTTAATCGGCATACCGGCAATATAACGGAATGTTTTATCTACCAAACACGCTTCAATGCCCGGTAAGTCAGCCACAATCTTAGACAGTTCTTTTGCACCATTAAAATCAATGCTGGTACTCAGGTCATTAATGTCAATGGGGCCAAAAAGCTTACCCGCTGAATCAATCGGGAGATTCATACCGGTGCTGCCTTTTTCGGTTGTACGCCATAAGCCGGTTGGGCCAAAGTCTTCCATACCAAATAATGGATTAAGGATCTCTTTGTGGCAGCTCTCACACGCGGGGCTTTCTGTAATAATGTTATAAAAACCGGCTGTCGTCAGCGTGCCTTTTTCGTCTTCTGATTTAGCAAAAGCCAATAAGCGCTCACGATCATCTTCCAATACAGGCGGTGATTCTAACTGCTGGCACAGTACATCGCGACGCAAGTGCGCAGCACGTAATATCGGCGCAGATTCTTCTGGGTGTGCATGCAAACTCATGAAGGCACCACTGGTTAACATACCGCCACGCTTTTCTAAATTATCAACTAAACGCCAGTCATCTTCCCCTGTCGACTCCGAAGGAATACCGTAATAGTCCGATAATGTGCTATTCAAAAACGTAAAGTCACCGGAGTAGAACGTTTTAAAGGGGCGATCGTTAAAGAAGATGTCTTTGAAGAGCTCACGCACTTCGGTTGCCATCGCTTCACGCACAGCCGGTGTATAAGTAGGGAAGAGCGTATTGTCGCGGTCTGAACTACTCTGTGTCACACGGTCGGTTCCAAACCAGTAGGCCACAATGTCACCAATGCGCTGCTTTCCGCGTGGTGTATCAATTAAGCGATTAACATGCTTAAGCACTTCGCTTGCATCTTCGAGCTCACCTTTTTCAGCCGCTTCCATTAATGCATCGTCTGGTGTGCTACCTGTTGTGATATAGCTCAATGCCGTGGCGTACTCATAGCCATCAAGAATGTATGCATCTGGGTCAGCTTTTTTGAGTTTTTCTTCATCTGGCTTAGGTGGTGTCACCATGATGGCATTGCCTAAGGTAATTTCGCTGACAGTAATGCCTCTAAACTGCGCATGCCCAACACCGTCTGGTCGGTCATTGCGGATTTCGATACGCTGACGCCCAGTAATGTCTTTAACAGGAATATTCAGTACACGTGTGCTAGCCGAAGACAGCTCTTGCACGAGTACTTCTTGGTTACCGACCTTCAACTTCATAGTCGGCCAATGCCCTTCACCAAACTCCCCTTTAACACGGAGTTTTATCACATCATCGCCCGTAAATTCATAATCGGCATCGCGACCAAAGCTTTGGTACAAACCAATTGAGCGTGTCGGACCATCAAGCGGCATCGAAACCGTATTAGCTAACCCCAGTACGGGATCAAAGCCTTTGCCGTCTAAGATATCGCCTATGCGTATACCCATTTCTGAACGATACAAAAACTGTGGCGCCGTCAATGCCGTCGCCATAGCCATTTCGAGGCCTTCATCCCCTTCGTACTGATTAAACAGGTCAAAATAGGTTTTGATTTCTTCTTGTGTCAGAGGGCGACGGAATAAACGCGGTAAAAATGACTCAACAAATGGCGAGGAGCAGCCACCATCACTCGCACAGCTCGCAGGCTGATCATTAGCCACAGCCCATGATGCAAGCTCCCAAGCGTTATTCCAGAATTTATTGACGCTGTTTTGGTCGATGTTAGCAGCACCATTATTGGGGAAACCGCCTTTAATATCGTCGCCAATAATGTTGTGCTTGTAGTCGGCAGGTAAAGACAATAAATCTTCGAGGGTCGCTTTGTACTCGTCGACTGTGAGTACGCGTAATGTGCGAGGTGTATACGTCACGGCATCAGGGTCTTCACACGCAAACGCTACCGCAGACTCCCACGTATTAATGTAAGCGGCGATATCCGCTGCACACTGATCCACACAACTTTCGGGATCAAAGCCTGGCTTAGGCGGCATAGTACGATCGATTCGATCTATCAGTGTTTTAGATGTGAAATTACTGGCATTCAAACTAAATTGCGCATTCCCACCACTGGCAACATCTTTGCCATCATCACCATGACATACTTGACATTGAGCATCGTATAGCGTCTTTCCTGCTTCAGCATTTCCAATGAATGCCGCTGCGCTGCTGACAGCTCCGCCTTCTGACGAAGACTCTACAGTGGCTTCGCTACTACTGGTTGTAACGTCACTACTGGTAGTATCTATGCTGCTAGGTGTACTGCTACTGATGCTAACCACAGAGCTAGGAGATACGCTGCTGTTAGGTTCTGAGCTCGCTGCAATACTCGATATCGTCACAACAACGCTGCTATTGGCCGCCTCACTGCTAGGTGCATCGGGCGCACTAGAGACACTGCTATCAGCAACACTACTGCTAGAAGGTAAGTCATTAACAGAAGAGAACGCATTTGAGCTAGAAGCCACAGCATCTGAAAGGCTAGTAGAAGATGAGGTATCCGTATTGTCGCCGGTGCAGGCTGTCAGCAAAGCCGAAAAAACGCCGAGCGTGATGAGTTGGCGCATAGATATGCCCTCCAAAGCAAAAAGGTTGCGACATCTAAAGCACGAGGAAGGCAACATCCTTGCACGTTATGCGTCGATAGACTAAATCAGTATGCGCGCAGCATAGTAGCAACACGCCTTCGCTACGCCGAAGTCGGTCACATCTTTCACTGTTCGCAGTATTTATCACGACAACATAGCGGCAGCATTGTGATACGCATCAAATTGAAGGCTCACTTGTAGCCGTCACTTTTTCATGCGACCGTCGTCACCGCCAGAACAAAGCCAGTCCACACTACCTATCGACAGGGCCGCCAACAGAACCATCAAGAGAAAGGGTTTATTGCGGATGATTCTCTTTCAAGTTAGCAATGGTGTCATTTTCAACTTTTAGCAAAAGCATAATGTCATGACGTAATTAACTGACTTTCATAAGGTAATTGCACAAGGGATATGGCACACTTTGCGCTTTGCAGTGTCCCATGCAAGAGTGTCTCTGCTTATGTGAATATACGCGCGCCACTAAATCATTCATACGTGAACAGCAGTCGTATGCGAACAAAGCAGCGAGGCATGCAACCGTATCAGCCAAGTTATTTGCTGATTACATCTTTTAGTTTTAATTAACGATTTTGGAGAGTCTGCACGATGGCAACAACCGCTTTGAAAGGCCACCCCGTTAACACCAACAGTGATCTACCTGTTGTGGGGCAAATGGCACCAGCATTTACTGTTACAGGCGTCGATTTGACTGATAGTTCGAGCGAAAGCTATAAGGGCCAACGCTTAGTCTTGAATATTTTTCCATCCGTTGATACCCCCACTTGCGCCCAGTCTGTTAGGCAGTTTAACGAGCAAGTCAGCCAGCTAGGTAATACTGTCGTATTGTGCATTTCTCAGGATCTGCCCTTTGCCTTAGGCCGTTTTTGTGGCGCCGAAGGCTTAAGCAATGTTGTACCGGTATCGGCTTTTCGATCCACTTTTTCTGATGATTACGGCGTGACGTTGCTTGAAAGTAAGCTAGCAGGCCTGACTGCTCGCGCTGTTGTTGTACTCGATGAGCAAGGAAAAGTACTGCATACGGAGCTGGTGAGCGATATCACTGAAGAACCTAACTACGACGCCGTTAGCGTAGCACTGAGCGCCTAGCCTATCTATGTCGATTACTGCAACGCTCACTCGCACCCTGCTTCGCTTAGCCGGCATATTCCCTTTACCTATCGGACGGAGTATAGGGGGGGTAGCAGGGCATATCGCACTGTTATTTAAGACACGTATGGTATCCGTGACTACGCGAAATATTCAGCTCTGCTTTCCTGCAGAGTCGAGCCAAGAGCACCAGGTTCGTATTCGCCAAAGTGTTTTGGAAACCTCGCGCTTAGCGTTTGAGATTGCAGCTGTGTGGACGCGCCCATCTCAATGGGCGCTCAGCCACATAGTAACAGTGCATAATCGACATCTTGTGGATGATGCACTGGCCAATGGGCAGGGCGTTTTAATTCTTGCACCGCACATTGGCAACTGGGAAGTATTAGGCTTGTATCTCGCAACCTTGGGGCCTGTCACCAGTATGTACCAGAAGCCTAAAATAGCAGGGCTTGATGAAGTGATTCGCGAATGCCGTGAAGGCAGTGGGGCAGAGCTCGTTCCAACCGACCGAAAAGGTTTAAGCAAAGTGTTAAGCGGTTTACGCAAAGGACACATTAGCGGTATTTTGCCTGACCAAACACCAAAAGATACCAACTCAGGGCGATTTGTTTCTTTTTTTAACCGCCCAGCATTTACTATGACGCTCGCTTATAAACTGCTGCAAAAAAGTGGCGCAAAGCCGATTTTTGGCTACGCGAAACGTGTACCAAAAGGGTTTGAGATTTTCTTTGAAGAAGCGCCCGCCGATATGCTGAGTGAAGATGAAGCCATATCTGTTCAGGGTTTAAGTCATGGTATAGAGAAGTGTGTTCAGGCCATACCGGATCAATATCAGTGGGAGTACAAGCGCTTTAAGCATCAGCCCGAAGGCGAATCCAATCCCTATCGTTAACACGTGATTATTCACACGGTCAAGGCCAGAACTAGACAAGAGCTACATAAGAACTAAACAAGAGCTAAACCAAAACAGTTTACCAAGAAAAATCATAAAAAGACTAGATAACAAACGACCCAAGGAAGGCGTTTTAGGAAGTAGATTTGTTTAATGCAGATTACTTAATAAAGAGGCTAAACAAAGGGACTAAGCGAAAACTAAAGAAACCAAGGCGTAGCTATTAATATACCGCCAAGTAACAGCAGCCCACCCATAATAAGATATTTTGACTGTGAGGCTTCACCGTTTGAGCTAACAGACTGCTTAGGTAACGATTGCCCTACTTTAAAAGCGAGGTTAACACGCCCTAATTGAATGCTATCGCCCTCTTGCAAACGCCATTGCTGCACATTAAAACCATTAACCAATAAACCATTGGATGCGCTGGTCGTGCGTATCAAAAAGCCTTCTTGATCATAGGTTAAAGAGGCATGATGGCGTGATACGGACAAATCAGGCAAGACAATATCATTGTCATCTTCCCGGCCAATAGAAATAGGTTGATTGGTCACATCGGCTAAACTAAACATCTGCCCTCTGATGGGCGCCGTATTCACAACTAATCGTGGACCTGTGCCAGCATTAGCCGCATCCGTTGTGCTATTACGCGCCGCTGTCGTACGCAATGATTCAGGGCTAATTAAACGTGTATTGTTTACAGGTGGTGTTGGCGGGGGTGTATCAAGAGGCGAAGACGCAACTTCTTCATATCGTGGGTTGGGAACAGATGCTTTACTCGACGAGAGCTTGCTGGCAGGAAAAACTAAGCTCGGCTCAGATAAGATTGTTGCATCGTTTTCAACCGTATTGCTCACTGATGTCAAACGGTAACGCATATCGCCAAATTGGACTTCGTCACCGACTTCAATAGCCACCGGGTTGGTCACGCGGTCGCCATTAACAAATGTACCATTACTCGACTGTAAATCGCTCACGAGAATGCCATTCTCAACAATATGTACTTTGGCATGATACCGGGAGACTTTTTTATGGTTGAGGCAAATACCGCAATCGCTCTCTCGGCCAATAACCATATTGCCAATGATCGAATGGCTTTCGCCGCTTTCAAATGAGCGCAAAATTAGCGTGGTATTTTCTTTAGAGGCGACCAACGTAGAGTCTGAATGTGAATTATTTGCCTCAAAGGGTGATGTATCCATGAGCTTTGCGTGCTTTTCCGTAATCAATAAATAAGTAATATTTAATCATAATTAGTCTTAATATGACTAAAAATAATATGAAATATCTAATGTGACGACGTCTTTGTTCGCAAAAATGATTAAATCGTCAGATTTATCATCACTTTCTGGGCTATTTGCAGCACCGCGAGCATCTGCAATACGCGCATCAAGTGTAACTATCCAACTGTCATTTAAGCGGCGACTTCCTTCGACAAACGCCTGATAGCTTCCATTGTAGTCTAAATCTGCGATAACACCGAATAAAAAATTAGTATCGTGTATATCATTTAAAGTGAGTCTAGATCCAATGAAGATATCATTTTGTAATAAATCGAAAGAATCTTTACCTTCACTATTATAATGGTATTCCGCTAAAACGCCTAAATCAGCTGCGCCGCCCTTTAGGCCAATGAATGTATATTCAAGCCCAGCAGTGAGTGCGGAAAAATCTGTATCAAAAACAACATTTTTCTCCGCACTTTGATGTATTGCTTCTAATTTCCACAGCCAGCCCTCAATTGTTGCCTGAATATCTATTCCTGTTTGATTAATTAATCGATAAAAAGGCGTCAATTGAATTTCAATCTCTAACTCTGGTGTTTGGCGCAGAGTTGTCAACAATAGTGGCTCACGTGATGTACCTGAAAAATGTGATAAACCGATGTCCCATATCCCCAAACTATGGCTATAGCGAATAGCCCAGTCTATATGTTTTTCTCTTTGCCGTGACTGATACTCATGACGTGAGCTGATTGGAAAACCAAAACCTAAATAACCTTCATCACCATTGAATGTTCGTTCACGAAAATAAGGCAAAATAAAAGTACTGACCGACCCCCAATGATAAATGCCTGTCCATTGCACCATGGGTTGGCCCAGTTTCTCTTCACCATCTAAAGATTCGACACTATCGGTTTGGTTAATAATATCTACCCGATGCGCTGACTCCGTCACCCCCCAAAAAACCTTACTAATACCTGCACGCAACTCCCACGTATCTTGGTAGTACAGCCAAGAGAGTTCACGAATATCAATGTGGGTGCGCTCATCATCTTCCGAGTCAACACGCGCAAATATTTTACTGGTAATACTACTAGCATCACTATTGGCACCACCACCTATCTTCCAGTAGGAGTCTAGTTCACCCGCTGCAGAGAGTTGAGATTGCTTTAGCTCAGTAAACCAACGCGCTTCAATACCCGCATAACCTTGTAGCTCTACAGAAAACACTAATGGACTGCATAATAAGCCAGCCGTGACAGCAGCACTGCGTAATAAAAAGGGAAGACCCGAAAGTTTATACTGCGATTGCAGGCCTGACATGATAAAAGCTCCTATTCGAGATAATCTATCTACCGAGTGTAAAATGAGAGAATCAATACAGTACGATTCTGTTCTTAGCATTTCCTATTTGAGGCTCTTCTTTATCACTAAGCCTATAATATTTACGCCCTTAATGTATTAAGGTAATCACATAGTGTGGCATTCATTTTTTTGAGTACTTCAATCGATTGCATGCACTTTGCTGTACCGCTAATACCATGCATAGAGCTCATTAAGAATAATGTAATAATTTCAGGGTCAATATCTTGCTTCACTAAGCCTTTAGTCTGCCCTCGCACCAATGCCCCCTTAATCGTATTGTGGCAATATTGATAAACATTTGATAATCGCTCGCCAAAACCATCATCTAAATTATACATCTCTTGGATTAAATTATTTAAAGGACACCCCAACGACAATTCTTCGGTTGTCATTTCTTGGGCACAATGCATCATGATCTCACATAGCGCTGTAAGGGGATCTTCTGCATCATCTAACTTTTGAAAATAGGCTTTCTTGCAATTGAAGATTACCTCGTCAACAACGGCATAACCTAATGCCTTTTTACTCTTAAAGTGATGATATAGCGCACCTTTAGCAAGCTGTGTTTTTTTGAGTATCGTTTCAATACGCATCCCTTGATAGCCGTGTTCATACATTTCATCAAAAGCTGCCTCTAAGATACGCGAGCGGGTGCTTTCTTGATTATGATCAAGGGGTGTTTTCAAGGTTTTTTGGTAAAGCTTTTTAGCAAAGCTTTTTACAGTACAATCAGGCATAACTCATCGTCATATCTACATTCACTATTATCGTTAATGGTAAATGTATTGTTATCTAAAATAAAAAATCCACAGGCGTAGATAACCTGTGGATAATACCGTTCATATTAAAAATTCACCGGGCTCTTTTCAGCGCAGCTTGATTAAAGTCGGCCTCTTTTAAGCCGGTATCAAACTGGTAGTTTTTCCAATTGAGTACCGTCTTTTTTCCCGTTTGATGATTATTGACTATGAATTCCATCGCACGCCAATAGCGATCATTAAAATGCTGATATTTGTTAAAACGGAGTGTTTTAAGGTGCGAGCCCTTACGATCATAAAAATCGATTTTATGCATAATGTACTCTTTTTTATCAATAGCAATTTCTAGGTATTGATAACCTGAGTGCTTATATTGAGGTAGATACTTCACAATATACACTGGGGCTTTGGCCACTACATCATCACGCAAATACTCGTAATCATACTTTTCGATTTCAAAGGATGAAAGATCTTCAAAGGCAAATTCACTGCCTAAAAATGGGCCTGATTTATTTGCCGAGCTAATACGCTTGGTGCGCTTCAGTGCGGGCAAAAATAGCCATTGCTGATCAGGCTTGAGTGCATGTGAAAAAGATAAAAAAGCCGTGCCTTTTACATCACGCGGTTCATGGAAAATAGTCAGTGACTTATCGCCATCGTTTTGAACTTCAAGCGTTTTTTGCTCCATTTCACGCTTACTACTTACGCCGTGCTTGTTGGTTAAGATCATTTCCATCGTAGCATGGCTATTTCCCCAGCCAGAATCACGATCTTGCACTTCTTTGGCAATACGAAAGCCTTCATTTTTAGCAGCGTCTGCTAGAGCAAAGGGCGATAGCAGGCAACAGAAACTCACTGCTGCTGTGTTAATAAGCTTTTTTAACGCAAGAACCATAATAGGCCTCCTAAAAAATGCGTCTATTGGCTCAGCATAGAGTACGTGTCTATGCTGAGTAAGAAAATTATGTGCTCTCAATAAAGAGCATAAAAAGAATCAATAACCCTATTCAGTCATCTTTACTAAGCGGGTTGCGCTTGGCTTGCGGGCTGCGACTTGTCTACTGGGCTTTTATCGAGCGCCATTAATAATGGCGGTAATAATAGAAAATCAACAATTAATGCAATACCAATTGTCAGCGCCGTCACTAAACCCATATCCGCATTGAGTTTGAAAGTTGATAGCGCGAGTACCATAAAGCCCGCAACTAAAACCAATGTCGTCACGACTAAAGCTTGCCCTACATGCGTAAAAGCATATAAGCAGGCTTGTTTTGCGTCGTAGCCTTTTTCTCTTCGAGCACGTAAATATTTGCTCAGAAAATGCACTGTGTCATCCACGACAATACCAAGCGTCATGCCCGCCACAATGGAAACCGACATACCCACTTGGCCATCAAGCAGCCCCCAAACCCCAAAAGCAATGCCGGCAGGTACTAAATTAGGAATTAAACTAATTAGTCCCATTTTGACTGAGCGTAATGCCGCCACTAAAATAAATGAGATAAGGATCAACGCTAAAGTAGTGCCTAATAATAAGCTTTGCGCATTACGCATACCTATATGTGCAAACATCAAGTTAGGGCTTGCTGCATCAACACTGTATTGTGAAGCATTAGCCGCCAACCAAGCATTAATTGATTTCTCTAATGCTAAGACCTGATTACTGCTTAAGCTTTTGGTTGTCATGGTGATGCGCGTGGCTGCTTTTTCAACATCCAATTGATTATTCAAATCCAGCCCATACGGTAATGACATCTCATACAATAATAAATACTGCGCAGCCAGCTCACGCGAATCCGGTAGATGGTATTTGCTCGGATCATCACCATGCATGTTTTTATTGAGCCGCTTCATTGTATCGCTCAGCGTATAAACATGGCTGACGTCTTGGTAAGAATTAAGATGCTCAACAAACTCATCAATTTTAGTGAGTGTGGCAGGCTCTGAAATACCACCGGCTTCCCCTGATTTAAACGAGAATTCAATCGTATAGGGGCTTAAGAGTTTTTCTGAGGCGTAATCCGTATCGACCCTAAACGGCACGCTCGTATCAAAATACTCAACAAACTCATCGTTGATTTCATTTTTAGGGACAAATGCCGTAAACACAACCGCAACAACCAACATGCCCCACATCAAAGGCTTGCGCTTATGAATAACCAGGTGACCCAGTTTTTCTAGCCACGGTGATTGGCTTTCTGCATCGCTTATAACCTTCACTCGGGCTGGCAGTACGACTGTCAGAGCAGGTAAAAAGGTCAT
>CALIUX010000221.1 GCA_938048505.1 uncultured Pseudomonadales bacterium | reverse complement strand
TTTAAAGCCACGTACAGATGTTAGCGTGATCGATTTGCTGCGCGGTGTGATCATTCAATCGGGTAACGATGCTTCAATCGCGCTTGCTCAGCATATTGCTGGTAGTGAATCGGCATTTGCCGATGTGATGAATCAAACTGCGGCCTTGCTTGGCATGCAGAATACGCACTTTGAAAACGCGACCGGCCTGCCTGGGCCTGAGCATATGACAACAGCGCGTGATTTGGCGATTTTATCGCAGGCGACTATTTATGATCACCCTGATCACTACCCACTGTATGCCGAAAAATTCTTTACTTACAATGGAATTAAGCAAGATAACCGCAATAGTTTGCTGTTTCGTGATAGCACCGTTGACGGCCTAAAAACGGGGCATACTAATGAAGCAGGCTATTGCTTGGTTGCCACGGCTCAAAAAGGTGAAACCCGCTTGATTTCTGTTGTGATGGGCACGCGCTCCAAAGAAGCGCGTGCGGTCGAATCGCAAAAGCTCCTTTCTCATGGATTTCGTTATTACACTACTCACTCTGCTTTGCGTGCTAATACCCCTATGGCTGAAGAACGCGTATGGCAAGGTGTTGAGCAGTCCGTTTCTTTGGGCGTGCTTGATGATGTTGTATTGACTATACCCAAAGGCAGTGAGACCAGCCTTGAGATAGCCGCTTCAGTTAACTCAACTCTTAAAGCGCCCATTAGCGTTGGTGATTCGCTTGGCCATTTTACGGTTAATTATCAGGGCAAAGAGCTATACAAAGGTGATTTGGTCGCTTTGCAGGCAGTTGAAGCGGCAGGGTTGTTTTCGCGTTTATGGGATGCGCTAGTACTGTTTGTAAAAGGATTATTTGCATGAGTGAGCGTAGCGATACCAATCGCCCCCTAATTGAATTCCCCTGCCCAGATTACCCGATTAAAGTATTAGGTGATGCGTTTGACGGTTATACCGCAAGCGTCATGCATGTGATCGATAAGCATGCACAATTGTCAGCAAGTCCAGAGCCCTTAAAACCTAGCCGAAACGGTCGTTTTGTTTCGCTCACGGTGAATATTATTGCGACGGGTGAGGAGCAGCTCAAAGCATTGCATGAAGAGCTGAAAGCCTTAAGTTTTGTGAAAATGGTTCTCTAGTGAGTGAGCAAAATGAAACGAGTTCATCTCCTATAGTCATTAAAGATTTAGGGTTGCAGGACTACCATTCGGTCTGGCAAGCGATGCGGGATTTTACCGATAGCCGTGAGCAGCAAACACCTGACGAGCTATGGGTTGTCGAGCACCCACCCGTGTTTACACAAGGGCAGGCAGGTAAACCTGAGCACATGCTTGCACCTTCTGATATTCCGCTTATCCAGTCCGATCGTGGTGGCCAAGTGACTTATCATGGTCCTGGTCAGCTGGTTGTGTACCCGTTGCTCAATCTTAAGCGTAAACGGTTAGGTGTACGCGAGCTCGTCACATTGATTGAAAACAGCGTTGTAGAATGCCTGAGTGAGTTTAATATTGATGCCGCGGCTAAGCCCGACGCTCCGGGCGTTTATGTTCAAGGCGATAAAATCGCTTCCTTAGGTTTACGTGTACGAAGAGGGTGCAGCTATCATGGTGTTAGCCTCAATATTGCAATGGACCTAACCCCTTTTTCTTATATCAACCCTTGCGGTTATGCTGAGCTGGCTATGACGCAAGTGGCTGATTTGACGGCCTCTCACGATGGCTTGTTTGATCGTGTTAAAAAAAGTTATTTGGCAAGTTTATTAGCAATACTAAACTGCCATTCAGTGAGGTCATTATGACAGACTCTTCTAAAAATCCTTCTCAAAGCGCTTCCCAAAGCGGTTCTTCTCAAGACGGTTCTTCTCAGAAAAGCGTGTCTCAAATTTCGGCGGCGGTGGCAGAATTTGAACCGGTTAAGCGCACTCGCCGTATTGCGCAAGGTGAAAAATTACGCGATGCCGATAAGGTCGAACGTATTCCTGTAAAAGTCATTGCATCGGATGCGCCGCTTCGCAAACCTGATTGGATCCGTGTACGAATACCGGCTTCACCTGAAGTTGCACGAGTCAAATCGCTGTTGCGCAAAAATAAACTTTCTACCGTATGTGAAGAAGCCAATTGCCCCAACTTGAGTGAGTGCTTTAGCGGTGGAACGGCGACCTTCATGATAATGGGTGATATTTGTACGCGCCGCTGCCCATTTTGCGATGTAGGGCATGGCAAGCCTAACCCCCTTGACGCTAATGAGCCCAAACAATTAGGCGAAGCCATTGCTGATATGGGGTTGAAGTATGTTGTGGTGACATCCGTTGACCGCGATGATCTACGTGATGGTGGGGCAGGGCACTTTGCTGATTGTATTCGCGAAGCCAGATTGCTTTCGCCCAATCTTCAGGTTGAAATATTAACACCCGATTTTCGTGGCCGTATGGATATTGCTCTAGATATCTTAGCCAATGAACCACCGGATGTATTTAATCATAACCTTGAAACGGTTCCGCGCTTATACCGTGAGGCCCGCCCGGGTGCTAATTACAAGTGGTCTCTTGAACTGCTAAAACAATACAAGGCGCGTAGGCCAGATGTATTGACCAAGTCGGGTTTGATGGTGGGTTTGGGTGAAACCAAAGAAGAGATACTCGGTGTGCTCAAGACCATGCGTGAATACGATATTGATATGTTGACCATTGGCCAGTACTTAGCACCCTCTAAAGAGCACTTGCCAGTGAAGCGCTATGTTGAACCTGCTGAGTTCGATGAATACACTAAAATGGCGAAGCAGTTAGGTTTTAAGCATGCTGCTTGTGGCCCCTTAGTACGCTCTTCTTACCATGCAGATAAACAAGCTCATGGTGAAGATATCGTCGGCTTTAATCCCGCTTAGTTATTTACTATTGAGTTATGTGCTGCTTAGTTATGCACTACTTAGTTATGTGCTAACAGGTTATTGCAGGTAAAAAATAGCGCCACTCGGCGCTATTTTTTACCTTTTATGAGTCTGTTAAGGTGGGTGTCAATAACGACTTTGCCAATGGCTTTGCCGCTTGCAAGGGCTTATTAGCCTTTACAGTATTACTCGACTTAAATGTGACGCCATCAGTACATTAATGTGAGGTGCGCTGATGGTACATCGCCATGACTATACTGGCTTTCAGTATGCTCTAACTCTCTAGTTAATGAGTACTAAATCTCTATATGGCGCTCAAACACAAAAAAATCCAATAGTTCCAACTTATTGAGGCCATTCTCATATAGAATCCAGAATCGCCTAATTAGCTGCCTAGCGCATAATGGCATTAATATTGTTGGAAGGCTTACTATGACAGCAATTAAAATCACCTATATTATGCATAAAAGCCTTGCTGGTGGTACACGTCACTATGCAGATAAATAACCCAGAGCTTATACTTTTTATGTCAGCTTTACTTTCAGCTGGCATGCTAATGCTATTCTCTTCTGGGCTGCTTTTCATACTGAATAAAAAATTTCAAAATAAAAAATATCAGAAGTATTGGACATATGCCTGGCTCATACTTGGAATCTATATGTTGATGGGCTCAGCGTCCTTGTTATTAAGAATTTTTGCTTATAAGGAAATGTCTGTTTTAAATGTTTTAACGTTCATCTCGCAGATTTCTGGCTATTTAGGGCCTGCCTTGCTCTACATCGGTTGCCAAGAGATGATCGGTAAGTCCATCAATAAGCGAGTGACTGTCCTATGGATACTGGTCATTTTTATGATCTCTAGTCTGTTTGCGTTTTACCCTGATTTCCCTGATAGCTCTGCTTTTCGTTACGTGACCCGTGTTGGAATAAGAAGCCTATACATGTTGTTTCTACTCGTTATTGTCGCGTACCAGACACTACTATTTTTCAGAGGGGAAGAAATGAAAGGGCCTAGGATTTTTTCCTACGCCATGCTTGCTTATGCATTGTCATGTATTACTTACGTGATTGCTTCCATTGATATGTTAATGGGTGGTGTATTTTACCGGCACTTGGGGATCTTTAGTTTATTTGAAGTGATTACTCAAGCCGTTGTGATCTATGGGTTTGTTGTTTGGGCGATAGAGAACGAACAAAAGAAAGTCAAAGGTGCTGAAGATCAGCTGAAGGAACAAGCCTGGCATGACAGCCTAACAGGCCTTTACAACCGTAGATGGCTTGAGCATCAATCGACGGGTTGGCTCAAAGAGCGATTGCCGGAGTTTGCTAGCATTTCAGTGATGTTTATTGATTTGGATGGGTTTAAAAA
>CALIUX010000220.1 GCA_938048505.1 uncultured Pseudomonadales bacterium | reverse complement strand
GTACTAAAAAACTTACAATATATACCCGACTACCAAAAAGTCTTACGCATTTTCACTTCTGCACACGCAAGCTTATCGGAAAATAAAACCAAGTCATTATTAAGCTCTGCTACACCCGTACCAGAAATAAGATCCCTTGGGTTTGCTTCACCATCCGACTTTACAATAGTGCTATTCAGCCAAAAGCACGCTGCACGATTTCGCCCTTGCTCAATTAAAGACTGTGCAATTAACAGCTTCTTTTTAAATAGACTTGCAAACCAATAAGAAAAACGTGACGTCCCCTCTATTGAACCCTCTTGAATACCTGATTCAAATTGCTGAATGATAGCGGTAAGCGTTAACTCAACCGGTTGCTCTTTGGCTTGTAATTCTAGCCCAAAAACAAGGGGGTCATGGTCTGAGTTACGTGCTGCAGAATCACCATTAAAATACTGAGCATCACGACCAAAATCAATATTGTAATCCAATGCGTCGGCTTCATCCGCATTGATATGCCATACGGCAGCACCTTGGAAAGCATCTACTAAATTGTCACTGATAAAGCCATAATCTAACGTACCCACTTGACCATTAAAAACAAAAGAGTAAGCGTCTTCATCTTCAACATTTGTAAAGCCTTGGGCCATAACAGTTTGGATTGGGTCTTCTTGAGCATAGGCATTAAAATCACCCAACAGAACAACTTTATCTTCTTCTATACCGGTAGGAAACGTCTTTAACCAAGACGTTAATGCGATGGCGGCATTATTTCGACGATCATTCCAAAATGCCGCACCGTCTTGCTGATCAAAATTAGGGCTAGTCGTATCACTTAATCCAGATGGGCCTTTGGACTTAAAATGATTTGAGACAACCGTTAAATTTTGCTCACTGACAATATGTGTAAATGTTACCGCTAACGAAACACGATTAGTCGCAGGCCCATTAAAGATGGGGTCTAATTCAAAATCATGCGATGAGAATTCAGGTAATTGCTGGGCAACAGTATCATCTAGAATTGCAATACTTGCATTATCAGTGAGAGATACAACATTTTTATTATAGATAAAGCCAACACTAATCGCATCGGCTCCAACAAATTGGCTTCCAGGGTAAACATAGTCATAGACATCGTTTCCTAGAACATTATTAATCGCATTCACAAATACTTCTATTGCTGTTGAACCATCATTCACTGCGTCAAAGTCGTTTTCTAACTCAACAAGACCAATAATATCAGCCTGCATGGCAACAACGGCATTAACGAGTTTCGATAATTGTCTATCAAACTCAAATGTTGCGGGCTCGACACCAAAGTTAGTCAGATCATCGGCGCCCCGTGGATCTTGCCCAACAGCTGTTTGAACATTTGGCGCATCCAATGTTTTAAATAAATTCAAAACATTAAAAGAAGCGATTTTCAAGTTTCCGTTTACAGTAGGAGCAGACAACGGGCGAGGATTGGGTGAGTCGCCATTCAATGTAGAGGTAAATGTATTAGCACCATCAAAGTGCGAGCGCACACGCCAAGTTGCAGGAGAGGCCGCATTACCCGCCCATTGATAACTCAAGACACCTATTAAATTATTACTAGTATCGCCCATTCTGGGTGCGCTTTCTTCGCTATAAGGGGCAAAACCATCTAGCATATTAATGGATGTATTTTGCGTACTTAAACCATCATCATAAGTAATAGTACGCGCGCCAATTGCTTGTTGATGAGCCTGATACCCCTCTGCATTAGGGAAATTATTTTGCGTAAACTGCACTGGTCTTTCACCAGCTATAAGGCGAATTTCATTAAAGCGATCTAATTGAAATAACTCAACAATAGTCAGTGAATTGTCGAAGGTGACAAGCATACCTTCAAACGCCTCTAAATCAGGCTGATAAACACCGTTTGCATTTTGCGTTATAGCATTGCTTGCCAACAAATTAATTCTTGCTGGGCTCACCTGCGAAAGTGCACTCATATCGCCCGCTTGCAAAACTTCAACTTGCGTAATTTGACTCAGCTGGGTTTCACCAAAAAATTCTGCCACTTCACCGGTAACACGAACAACATCACCCACATTTACATCAACACCAAAACTGGTATCAAAAACAAATAGGCCTTCAGAAGAAAGAGGGCTGTTATCTTGATCAACTGTTTCTTCTTGTAAATAAAAACCGCGAAGATTTCGAGATTGATCAGCATCTTCCTCTTGAAAGTCGCCTACAACCATTGCTTCGACAATCACTTTTTGCCCAAGAAGCGGACTAGCATCACTATCGCTATTTGAAACACCTTGAATAGCAGAGATCTTTTGAACAGTAGCGACTTGATCACCCTCACCGTCTACTGGTTCTTCATCTTGAGAGTCATCACCTTGCGACATGCCGCCCTGCAAAGGCACTGGGCTGGATGCTGTTTCATTCAGCAATTCACCATCCAACGCATTGCGGCCGCTAAACATCCAGTTCGCCGCATCAAATACACCTTGACTGGCCTCCAAAACACTACGAGATGCCCAGCCATCTAAATATTCCCAAACTTCACCCGAGCCATCTACATCAACGTCACCAAAGACATCCGTAACTTCGCCATTAAAGAAAACCTCAATAGCATCATCTCCATTAATGACCATAGAGCCTGAGGTATAAGTGGGTGCAAAGCCAAAAAAGGTTTCAAACTGAAGCGCTTCACTTGCGATATAAATAACATCACCACGGTTTAGCGCGCCATTGGGAAAGGTAAATTCTTCTCCATCAGAGCCGCCGCCATTATTAGCGCTGCCTACACCATAGAGACTTAAATCAGCAATATCTTCTGTTGCAACAAGCTCAATACCCTTTGGTAGACCGCCCGGCAAAGGGCCGTCAAAAACGGTTTTAATGAGTAACTCTGCTTGCACATTAATACTCAATCCGGCAAGCATCGATAAATATGCCACTTTTTTAATCATTTTATATTCTCCACAACCTCGGTACAAAAAATGCTTATTACAAAAAACATTACAACTTAAACATATAAGGATGACAGGAAGATGAATGCAAGATCATCACCAGGTGGAATATAAATGACACTCATTAATCTTAATGTCATAAAAATCAAGCTTAAGTGTCACAAAATGAAAATAGAATGTTCCCAGAATATAGATAAGACGAACTCGATATGAGGTACCCCATGAAAATCAAAAAGTTTTGCCTAAAAAAACAGCCCCTAAAAAACAAGCTCTTAAAAAAGCAGTTCTTAGTGGCCACAGCACTTGCATTAGGTTTAACCGCTTGCAGCGACAATGACAATAAAGAAAAGGAAAAAGACAAAAAGGAGGATACCAAAACATTTCAGCTCCAGTTATTGCATTTTGCCGATGTGGATGGCGGACGAGACATTATTAATAACGCTGTGCGCTTCTCTGCGCTGGTCAAGAAATTTCGTAGTGAGAATCCGAACACATTATTATTAAGCTCTGGTGACAACTGGATACCCGGGCCTGAATACAACGTTGCAAGCGACAGTTCGCTCTCTTCTTTAGGTTTGCCCGATACGGGTCGTGCGCACCTCGCCTACCTCAACGCACTGGGCGTTAACGCATCAGCATTTGGTAACCATGAGTTTGATTTAGGTACTGGCGCCATAGCAGACCTACTGCAAGCACAAACCGAAGAAGACGCTACGTGGCAAGGCGCACAATTTCCTTACCTCTCAGCAAATTTAGACTTTGCAATGGATGCCAGCTTAGCTCCACTTGTAGCGAAAGACGGTATGGCGACCTCAGAGCTCAATAACAGCATTGCAAAAAGCGCTGTTATTGATGTTAACGGTGAATCAATTGGTATTGTGGGCGCCACCACACCCAACCTCAAAGCGATTGCCTCGCCAGGTGATGAAGTGGTCATTACACCCGCAGCAAATGGCACAGCGACTGAAATAGCAGAGGCCATTCAACCTGCCATTGATGCTCTCATTAGCACAGGCGTGAATAAAATTATTCTGCTCTCGCATATGCAACAAATTGCCATAGAAAAAGCACTTGCACCGTTATTGACCGGGGTTGATGTGATTGTTGCGGGCGGGTCCAATACGATTCTTGCGGATGATAATGATCGCCTACGTGATGGTGATACCGCAGCAGATGACTATCCATTATCATTCATGAGCGCATCAAAAGAGCCCGTCTTAGTGGTTAATACAGATGGTGACTACCGCTATTTAGGCCGCTTGCTATTAGATTTTGATGAAAAAGGCATCATTTTATCTGACCGTCTTGACGATATGACCAATGGTGCTTATGCCACAGATGAGACGGGCTTAATGGAAAACAGCTTAGCCATAACGGATGCCATTGCGGGCGTTAAAACCGTATCGCAAGAGCTCACTACAGCCCTCACGGCAAGAGCGGGCGTTGTATTTGGATCAACAGGTGTGTACTTAAATGGTGAACGCGGCTCAGTAAGAACCGAAGAAACCAACCTTGGTAACCTCACAGCACAAGCCAACCTCGAGTATGCGCAAGAGATTGAGCCATCAGTAGCCGTTTCGATTAAAAACGGTGGCGGCATACGTGCGCCAATTGGGTTTTGCAATGTTCCCGCTGGTGCAACAGGCGATGATGCATTGGTCTGTAACCCTCCAGCAGGGATTGCAGGCATTAGTAACCCTGGTGAAATATCACAACTGGATTTAGAAATTGCTCTTCGCTTTAACAACGGGCTGACACTACTCACTTTAACGGGCCAGCAACTTGTTGAGGTACTAGAGCATGGCGTATCCAATGTTGAAAATGTCGCGGGGCGCTTCCCTCAAGTTGCAGGTATTCGCTTTAGCTTTGATAGTGGCGCAACTGCACAAGTGATTGATTCTTCTGGCGAACAGCCTGTTGTATCTACCCCAGGTTCCCGCATCAAAGATATCACCATACTGGACAGCAATGGCGCGGAAGCTGGCGGCACGGAGGTTAAACTCATGACAAACGGCGTTATGGAGCCTACCGCAGCGACGCAAACCTTTAGAATTGTGACGCTTGGTTTCTTAGCAGGCGGTGGAGATGACTACCCCTTCCCTGCAGATGATGCCGCGAATGT
>CALIUX010000219.1 GCA_938048505.1 uncultured Pseudomonadales bacterium | reverse complement strand
AATGGCGGAGAGGGAGGGATTCGAACCCTCGATACCGGATTAGGGTATACTCCCTTAGCAGGGGAGCGCCTTCGGCCACTCGGCCACCTCTCCGCATAAAAAGCTCAGGCGAACTTTTTAAAATCTGCCTAGAAGCAAGTGCCTCCGAAACAGTGGCGCGCATCATATCAACTTTCACATAAAAAACAAATACTTTCGTAAAATAAATGCCATTTAATATGACACCTTTCAACCCACCGGATTAAGGCTTTTAGCTCGGGGTAATTGAATAAGGTTAAAACTGCTGCAGGCCACATATCACAGTAAGATACATTCATATAAAGGGCGAACAAAAAGGCCAATTTTTAACCAAAAAAACCATGCAATAGAATGAAAAGAATACAACATTAAGAAGCGCTTAAGGAGTATTTAAAAAGGGTTGGCAAAGACTTTTTTGAGAGCGCTTTTTAAAGGGGTTTCTGGGGCAAAGCTTAGGCAAGAACCGGAGGGATTGTAAGGGAAGTTGTCTACTTGAAGAATACTAATGCTGGGGCATCAGGTTAAAGGGTACTGGCCTTAGAAGGCAAATCAATAAGCAATAATCACTAGTCACTAAAAGAGGCATAAGCAGACTCCCCTCGGCTGACTGGCTATTAATTAACCAACCAAGGGGAAGCCGACAACCGATGCTTAAATTAGCTTTCGCCAGATTCAGCCTCTTGTACCTGAAGAGCTCTTTCACGCTGAATGCGTTGATAAATTTCTTCGCGGTGCACAGCAATTTCTTTTGGTGCGTTAACACCAATGCGCACTTGGTTGCCTTTTACACCCAAAACAGTAACAGTGACTTCGTCACCAACCATAAGAGTTTCGCCGATACGACGGGTTAAAATTAGCATAGGTATATCTCCTTCAGATCATCCTGTGAGTTAGGTAGCTCTTATCGCTTGGTCGCTACCATGGCTTAATCGTAAGCCCCATTTTTAGTATAGGAACAGATTACTAGGTCATCCATTCACTCGTCGGGCCAGTTGCCTACCACCCCTAAGGGAATGCAGTAAGTGACAATGAAAGGCTGCTTGTGATAGTTAAGCAACCCACTTTATCAAATACTGCAATGCACGTTAAAACCCACTTCTCAATGGGCCATGTTTTTAAGTTGGGCTTTTTTAGTGGGGCTTTTCAGTTAACATGTACTGAAGGCACTTCAGACCCATTATTCAACAACTGGTTCAGCATCTAAGCCAAAAGCTGTATGCAAGCTGCGAACAGCTAGCTCCAGGTATTTTTCTTCGATCACAACAGAGATTTTAATCTCAGACGTTGTAATCAACTGGATATTGATATTCTCAGCAGCCAGCGCGTTAAACATGGTAGAAGCAACGCCTGCATGAGAGCGCATACCCACACCCACAACCGATACTTTTACCACACTCGCATCGCCAACGACTTCGCGCGCACTCAGGTCAGAGGCAACCTTTTCTAGTACTGCTTTTGCTTTATCGAGTTCATTGCGATGAACCGTAAACGTAATGTCATTGGTATTATCCGCAGCCATGTTCTGCACAATAACATCAACTTCAATATTTGCCTCACCAATAGGCGCCAAGACCTTAGAAGCGACGCCAGGTGAATCGGGTACACCTCGAATAGACAATTTGGCTTCATCGCGATTAAACGCAATACCAGAAACGACAGGTTGCTCCATATCTGATTGATCCTCATCAATAGTTATCAATGTACCGGGGCCATCTTTAAAACTGTGCAGTACACGTAAAGGGACTTGGTACTTACCTGCAAATTCTACAGCACGAATCTGCAATACTTTTGAGCCCAAACTCGCCATTTCGAGCATTTCTTCAAAAGTGATTTTTTCTAAACGTTTAGCTTTTTCAACAACACGAGGGTCAGTGGTGTACACGCCATCTACATCGGTATAAATCTGACACTCGTCAGCCTTTAATGCAGCCGCCAGTGCCACGCCGGTTGTATCAGAACCACCACGCCCAAGCGTCGTGATATTGCCCTGATGATCAACGCCTTGAAAACCTGCAACCACAACAACACGCCCTGCCTCAAGGTCAGTGCGCATTTTGGCATCATCAATCTCTTGGATACGGGCTTTGGTATGGGAATCATCAGTTAATATGCGAACCTGACCACCCGTGTAAGATCGTGCGTCCTGACCTCGCGCTTTCAATGCCATGCAGAGCAAGGAAATGGTCACCTGCTCACCCGTGGAGACCAAAACATCCATCTCGCGGGCATCGGGCTTCTCTTGCATTTGTCCAGCTAAGCCAATGAGGCGATTGGTCTCGCCACTCATGGCCGAAACCACTACTACAACATCATGGCCCGCCTTACGAAAGCCAATGACTTTATCAGCAACAGCCTGTATGCGTTCAACAGTACCAACTGATGTGCCACCGTATTTTTGAACAATTAAGCTCATGGAATAAACTACCCTTCATTTTTGTTGTGCAGGCAATGCACAACGTATCCATAGATGTGAGGTGCGAAAAACGCTACAGCGCTGCTGCATGCACAGCATTTGCTTTACATGCAGTAGTATTCAAACAGTAGCACTCAAGTTGTGGCACTTAAGCAGACTAACAATGAACAACTTTTAACCACATGTTGATTTTCGCGCCAATTAAACAATAAATCGCGCCATTTGTTAATACCCAATTACAGTCTTAGCACAGAAAAACAGCGCGAAAACCTTAAATCGAGGATTCAACCCAAGCCGCCACACCGCTTAGGGCACCAGTAATATCTGCACTAGAAGAACAGGCACCCCTTGCCATATCAGGTCGGCCGCCGCCTTTACCGTCTACTTTTTTGGCAAAGTCTTTCATTAAGTCGCCCGCTTTAAGTCGCTTAGATTCCGCCTTAGTCACGCCAACTACAATACTCGCCTTATCGCCATTTGTTGCAACTAACAAAATCACCGCTGAGCCCAACTTGTTTTTAAGCTGATCTACGGCATCCATTTGTGCATCAGCATCAAGACCTTCAACGCGTTTTGCAAGAACCTTAATGCCTTTGACATCAACCGCTTCAGATGCCCAATCAGATGCTGCAACAGAGGCAAGCTTGGCATTGGCACCTTGCAGCTCTTTGCCCAACTCTTTATTTTGCGCTAACAATGCGAGTAATTTTTCCTCTATCTGATCTTGAGAAGATTTCAGTAACCCCGCAATTTTATTGAGCTTAGCACTGTCTTCTTGAATCAAGCTCTGGGCAACTTCGCCCGTCACCGCCTCAATACGTCTTACGCCGGCAGAGATGCCTGATTCAGCAGTAATTTTAAAAAAGCCAATATCACCCGTACGCTCAGCATGTGTACCGCCGCAAAGCTCCATCGAAAAGTCGCCCTGTCCCATGGTTAACACACGCACATTATCGCCGTATTTTTCACCAAACAGCGCCATCGCACCTTTTTCTTTGGCTTCTTCAATTGAGCAAATATCGGTACGCACGGGTGTATTCGCACGAATATGCGCATTAACGGATTGCTCGACTTCAAGAATTTGCTCTGGCGTCATGGCTTCAAAATGCGCAAAGTCAAAACGTAAGCGCTGACTATCACAGAGAGAGCCTTTCTGACTCACATGATCACCCAAAAGTGCTCTTAATGCGGCGTGTACAAGGTGTGTTGCCGAGTGATTAAGAGCCGTTGCACCTCGAACCGACGCATCCACTTCTGCACCAAGCGAATCACCTACACTCAACGCACCCGATTGCAGTACACCAATGTGCACAAAGTGCTGACCAGACTTTCGGCAATCATGCACCTCAAAGCGCATGTCAGATGTGCTCAAAAAGCCGGTATCGCCCACTTGGCCACCCGAATTGGCGTAAAAAGGTGTGGTATCCAATACGATACTCAACTCATCGCCCACTACTGCAGAATCAACTAATTGACCATCGGATAGTAAGGCAACAACTTTAGATGTAGCACTGAGTGCGTCATATCCTTTAAAGGTTGTTTCACCATCGAGATCCAACGCACTGTTGTAATCAATTTGGAATTGGTCTCCGCCGGCGCTGGCACGCTGCGCCGCCATGAGGGTTTCATAGCCAGCTAAATCAATTGTGAGCTCCCGCTCACGCGCAATATCATTTGTTAGATCGAGCGGAAAACCGTAAGTATCGTGCAGTTTAAAGACAAGCTCACCTGGCAACTCCTTGCCGGCCAAATTTGCTAGCTGATCTTCTAAGATCTTCATGCCCTTATCAAGGGTTTTAGCAAATTGCTCTTCTTCTGCACGCAACACTTTTTGCACTTGGTTTTGAGCCGCTTTTAGCTCAGGGAAAGCGGCGCCCATTTGCTCAATCAAAGCGGGTACCAGCTCTGCAAAAAACAGCCCCTTTTCACCCAGCTTATGGCCATGGCGAACCGCACGACGAATGATACGACGCAAAACATAACCGCGCCCTTCATTAGAGGGAATAACACCATCCACAACCAAAAAGCTACATGAGCGGATATGGTCAGCAATTACACGTAATGATTTATGCGCTAAGTCAGCCACACCAATACGCTTAGCCGTGGATTGAATCAGGTGCTGAAAGATATCAATTTCGTAGTTGCTGTGAACACCCTGCAAAATAGCAGCGATGCGCTCAAGGCCCATTCCCGTATCAACCGAGGGTTTAGGCAAAGGCTGCATATCACCATTACTTTGGCGATTAAACTGCATAAAGACGAGATTCCAGATTTCAATAAAACGATCACCATCTTCTTCGGGTGAATCTGGTGGGCCACCCCATATATGCTCGCCGTGATCATAAAAAATCTCAGTACAAGGCCCGCAAGGCCCCGTATCGCCCATTTGCCAGAAGTTATCGGACTCAAACGGCTTATCGGGTGATTTATCGCCAATACGGATGATGCGATCTTCTGGCACACCAATTTGTTTAGCCCACAGGTCATACGCCTCATCATCGGTGGCATAAACTGTTACCAATAAACGCTCTTTTGGTAGTTTGACCGTTTCAGTTAAAAATTCCCAAGCAAACGCAATCGCATCCTGCTTGAAGTAATCCCCAAAACTGAAGTTACCGAGCATTTCAAAAAACGTATGGTGACGCGCCGTGTACCCTACATTTTCTAAATCATTATGCTTACCACCGGCCCGCACACAGCGCTGAGAGCTGGTTGCTCGGGTATAAGAGCGTTTGTCAGCGCCTAGGAAAACATCTTTAAATTGATTCATCCCTGCATTAGTAAATAAGAGCGTCGGGTCGTTTTCTGGCACTAACGAGCTACTCGCTACAGTGGCATGGCCTTTACTGGCAAAAAAATCTAAAAAGGCTTGGCGGAGATCAGCGCTGCGCATGGAGTTCTCTCAATAGTTAATCTGTTGGGGTGTTCAATCAATAACTTCATCAATAAACATTTATTAATAAGGGCTTTGTCAAGTCAGACACTAGGAGACTAACCCAATAGACAAGGCCCGTAAAAAATGGTGGCATAGTATAAGGGTTCGCAGCGTGTTTCGCATCAATGTCTACACTGAATAGAGAACAAAGAGAGTATTTGCACAAGACAGATCATTAATTATGAGGCGTTTTAGGTTCAGTCGGCCAGTTTAATGCATGCTTTAACGGTAAAGAGAGCCGTTTTGCTTTCTAAGCTTGATTTTTACACAAAGCAGAGTATTTTCTCGCCTAAATTAAGCGGTAACGTTTTGTGTTACCGCTTAAGACAGATTTATTTTTTATGTGAGAAACCGAAACATGGCTCAGCCCTCTCCTCTTGCCGCCTTCTGGCACAACTTTTTAGGCCCCTGCTCTGGGTGGTACAAAAAAACGATCGTCGCCTTTTTGCTGATTAACCCGATTATCGTCATGATCGACCCCTTCCTTGCCGGCTGGGTATTGATTCTGCAATTTATCTTTACATTAGCCATGGCCTTAAAATGCTACCCCCTGCAACCAGGCGGTTTATTGGCCATTGAAGCTATTCTACTAGACCTGACCAACCCTGAGGCCGTATACCATGAAGTGGTAGCAAACTTCCCTGTGATCTTGCTGCTCATGTTTATGGTAGCAGGCATCTACTTTATGAAGGACTTGCTGCTCTTTACATTCACCAAAGTCCTCATTGGTGTGCGCTCTAAAACGCTACTGTCTCTGATTTTTTCCATTATGGCGGCGGTATTATCGGCATTCCTAGATGCGCTTACGGTTACGGCGGTCTTAATCAGTGTTTCAGTTGGCTTTTACTCTGTTTACCATCGCGTCGCATCAGGCCTTAAAAACCAAAACGAAAGCCATGACAACGCCAATGATGATAATGTCTTTGAGCTACACCGTAGTGATCTGGATCAATTTCGTGCCTTTTTGCGCAGCTTAGTCATGCATGGTGCCGTGGGCACAGCGCTGGGCGGTGTTTGTACAATGGTAGGCGAGCCACAGAACTTATTAATTGCACAAGTCGCGGGCTGGGATTTTGCTGAGTTTTTCAAGCAAATGGCGCCCGTTTCTTTGCCCGCAGCCTTTGCCGGCCTTGCAACATGTGTTGTGCTAGAGAAAACCAAAATTTTAGGCTATGGCGTAAAGTTGCCTAGTAATGTGCGAGATATCTTAGTCGACTTTGCTCAAACCAATGACGCACAGCGCACAACATTAGATAACGCAAAACTGATCATTCAAGCCATTGGCGCGTTGATTTTAGTTGTCGGCCTTGCCCTTCACTTAGCCGAAGTCGGGCTTATTGGCTTAATGATTATCGTCTTTTTAACCGCTTTCACCGGTATTACAGAAGAACATCAAATTGGTCATGCTTTTGAAGAAGCCATGCCTTTTACAGCATTATTGGTTGTATTTTTTGCTATTGTTGCGGTCATCCATGAGCAGCATCTTTTTGAGCCCATCACTCAAGCGGTATTGGCACTGGAAACCGACATGCAAACACCCATGTTTTTTATGGCTAATGGTGTTTTATCGATGATCAGTGATAATGTTTTTGTGGCAACGGTCTACATCAATGAAGTCAAAACAGCGTTAGATACTGGCGCGATCTCACGTGAGCACTTTGAAAAACTCGCCATTGCCATCAATACCGGCACTAATTTACCCAGTGTGGCCACACCTAACGGTCAAGCGGCATTCTTGTTCTTACTGACTTCAGCGCTCGCGCCACTCATTCGCTTATCTTATGGTCGAATGGTGATTATGGCACTGCCTTATACTGTTGTATTGAGCGTAGTCGGCGTATTGTCGGTGATTTTCTTCATCTAAAGCTTTTCATCTAACGCTTTTCACCTCAATAAATCCGATGAAGGTGTCCTGCCCTAAAATAAGTTGACGGTTTTTACGAATAGCCAGCTCATACCAAGCTGGCTTTTTTATGCACTTCTTCAGGCGTTTTCATACCTAAACTCAAGTGCGGACGTTGGTGATTATAGATCTCAATTGACTCGCTAACGACCTTTTTTAACTCTTCAAAGGTACTGCAGCGGTTGATGAGAAACTCTTGTTTTAAAATACCATTCACTCTTTCGGCTAAGGCATTTTGGTAGCAGTCATAACCA
>CALIUX010000218.1 GCA_938048505.1 uncultured Pseudomonadales bacterium | reverse complement strand
TGGTGCAGTTGTAACTGACAAGGCCTGATACTTCATGCTGCACAGCAAAATACTCCTGCAAATATTTAATGGGTTATGTATTGCGGGCAGCTGCCTATTTGTGTTGTTAGACTAATTCCTTTTGGCTGTGTAAATTTGGGTGGTACTTCATGAATGATTTTCCTCCTGATAGAGGTAAGCACAGTCTGATTTATTTCAGACTCATTTTTAGAGAGAGGATGAGCCCACTTTATTTTTTACTGTGTTTCTAGAGGTTAGTGGCCGGTTTGTGGAAGCTGCCGGATTTTATACTTAAGGGGAATGCATTCAAGGGTTGAATCGTTCCCTTGAGTTTGATGTTGAGATGCTGGTGAAGTGCTTACTTTGAAAGTATTTAAACCTACCTTTATCTGGGCAATGTGTACCAGATAAGTTCTAACTTAGGCTCCTTTTACAGGCTTTATTCGGCAGACTTGCAACGAATATCGTCATTAAGTTACAATGAAATCAATCGTTTACAAGTGGATCTGTGGCTGTGAGTTAATGGATCGCTGGTTCGAATTCAGTATGGCCCGCCATTTTCGCATACTGCCTTGTATGCAATTCAATAAAAAAAGGGGAAGCATAGCTTCCCCTTTTTTTATACTATTTTTGCATTTATACATATCAATGAGTTTTCTTGAGGTTAAAACAGAACCTATGACTATTTCTGAAGCGCTTTCACCACAAGAAATTGTGCAGGCCCATTTAAAAGATTTGTCTTTTGAACCTGAACCTGTTGATCCTGCAAAAGTTGCGAAGCAAAAAACGGCTATTAAAGCCTTGCTCAAAAAACATGATGCAGCATTGGTCGCACATTATTATACCGACCCCGTCATTCAGGCACTTGCAGAAGAAACGGGTGGTTGTGTTTCTGATTCATTGGAAATGGCGCGCTTCGGTAAAAATCATTCTGCTTCAACGCTGATTGTTGCCGGTGTGAAGTTTATGGGTGAAACAGCTAAAATCCTCACACCTGAAAAGCGCGTACTCATGCCAACACTTGAGGCGACTTGTTCTTTGGATTTGGGTTGCCCAGAGCAAGCATTTAGTGATTTTTGTGATCTGCACCCTGATCGCACCGTGGTTGTATATGCCAATACCTCTGCTGCTGTAAAGGCGCGTGCAGATTGGGTGGTCACATCCAGTATTGCAAAAGATGTTGTGGCCCACTTAGATAGCTTGGGTCAAAAAATTCTTTGGGCACCCGATAAGCATCTAGGGGCTTATGTCACCCGTGAAACCGGTGCCGATGTACTGTGCTGGGATGGTGCTTGTATTGTGCATGAAGAGTTCAAGGCGCAAGGCCTTTTGGATCTTAAGGCGCTACATCCTGAAGCCGCTATTCTAGTTCACCCTGAATCGCCTGATCCTGTTGTGCAAATTGCCGATGTTGTGGGATCAACCTCTCAGTTGATTGAAGCGGCGGGTACGCTACCTAATAGCGCATTCATTGTTGCGACCGACCAAGGCATTTTTTATAAAATGCAGCAAGCCTGTCCTGATAAAACACTGATCATTGCGCCGACTGCAGGCAACGGCGCGACTTGCCGTTCTTGCGCAAACTGTCCGTGGATGGCAATGAATAGTCTTGATGCATTAGAAGCGGTATTTGAGCAGTCTGATAATGAAATCTTTGTCGATACTGAACTAGCAAAGCGCTCAATGAAGCCATTGCAACGCATGCTGGATTTCAAAAAGCGTAGCTAATTCATCTCTTTTTCACCCCTTTACTGCGAAATGGCTGTTTTGCCTATATCTGAGGAGAACAAGCCTTTCGCTATTGGCGCTTTTTGAGTCAAAAATATCCTTTCAAGTCGCTTATCGCGTACCATCTTTGCAATATCATCCTAAAACACTCTTTTTTTTAGGATGATATTGATGCTATGCCATGTGGTCACTACAATGATGACTATAGTCGAGTTAAACAGATACCGAATAGAGAAGTCGTAGCGATAGATTGTAATCATAGGTTTTAATCATAGATTGTAACGATAGGTTGTAAGCATAGCGGTATGTATTCACCCTGCGTTTATACAGCAACCTCTAATATCTGACCCTTGATTTAAAAGTAACCACTTCTAGTCATAACCCCTAAATAGAGCTGCCACAATGGAACCGTTCGTACTCACTGTTTCACGCACTTTGCGACTTATCAGCCCTGCGACTATCTCATAGGGTTAAAGTCGCAGTGTATTTGCCCATTTTTAATATGCGTCATAAAGCATAAAAATATATTTAGCCTTAATCGTTAGCCTTTAATAAAGGTATAGCAAACGGGCACCGCAGATTAGCCTGAGACAGGCGGAGCAGAAAAATGAGTAAGCAAAAGTTAGTCATATTTGATACAACCTTGCGTGACGGTGAGCAAAGTCCTGGCGCATCGATGACCAAAGATGAAAAAGTGCGCATTGCTAAAATGTTAGAAAAGATGCGCGTTGATGTGATTGAGGCAGGTTTTGCTATTGCGAGTGAAGGCGATTTTAAAGCCGTTAAAGCCGTTGCTGATGTAGTGAAAGACTCAACGGTATGTAGTTTGGCGCGTGCTGTGGATGCCGATATTGATCGGGCTGGTGAGGCATTGAAGGGGGCGAACTCTTCGCGTATTCATACGTTTATTGCTACCTCGCCTATCCACATGAAATATAAATTACAGATGGAGCCTGAGAAGGTATTAGAGCGCGCCATACGATCGGTGAAGCGTGCGCGCCAATATACCGATAATGTTGAATTCAGCTTGGAAGACGGTAGCCGTAGCGAATTTGATTTTATGTGTCGTATTACCGAAGCGGCCATTAATGCCGGTGCTCAAACCATTAATGTACCTGATACGGTTGGTTATGGTGAGCCAGAAGAGTATGGCGCAATGTTCAAGCGCTTAATTGAAAACGTCCCTAATAGTGACAAGGCTATTTTTTCAACGCACTGCCATAATGATTTAGGATTGGCAGTGGCTAATTCATTGGCAGCAGTAATGAACGGCGTACGTCAAGTAGAATGTACGATCAACGGTTTAGGTGAGCGTGCAGGTAATGCGGCGCTTGAAGAAATTGTGATGGCAGTACGCACGCGTAGAGACGTTTTTCCTGTTGAAACGAATATTGTGACAGAGCATATTGTTGGAACCTCGCGCTTGGTATCGGGTATTACAGGTTTTCCTGTACAACCCAATAAAGCCATTGTGGGTGCGAATGCTTTTGCGCATGAATCCGGTATTCATCAAGACGGCGTATTAAAGCACCGAGAAACCTACGAGATTATGAAGGCCGAAGATGTTGGCTGGAATACCAATAAAATTGTTTTGGGTAAGCATTCAGGGCGTGCCGCCGTTAAAGCACGTTTTGAAGAGTTAAATATTACGTTTGATACTCAAGAACAATTGAACCAAGTCTTTGAGCGCTTTAAAGCCTTGGCTGATAAAAAACACGAAATCTTTGATGAAGATTTGCAGCGATTAGTGTCTGAAGCAACAGAGCAAGTCACCGAGACTTATGGCTTGGCCTATTTAAATGTTGCGAGTCGCACGGGTGAAGTCCCGCAGGCTGAGATTACCTTGAATGTGAAGGGTAATGAGTTAGTCGCGAGTGCAACGGGCAGTGGCCCTGTTGATGCTGCTTATAAAGCCATTGAAACGATCGTAAAAAGCCGCACAGATTTGTTATTGTATTCAGTCAACGCCATTACTAAAGGGACTGAATCGCAAGGTGAAGTAACGGTTCGGTTGGAATTTGAAGGCCATATTGTTAATGGCGTAGGGAGCGATACCGATATTGTTGTAGCCTCGGTAAAAGCGTACTTGAATGCATTGAATCTGCTTGAAGCCGGTGCTTCACGTTCTCACCCGCAGCATGGTGTATAGCCGGTTGCTTACTTTTGCAGTGTTATTGATGGGGTCTGTTTTATGAATGAGGCAGCGCGTGCGCAATATCTTGATGCAATGGGCATTGAGCAGTTTGTACCGCGATATGCCTTGCCTCATGCAGCAGGCTCTGTTTTATGCAAGCCATCTATAGAGTGGCTTGATGACACGTTACTCGATGCACCTGATCTTGAGTTAGGTCAGCATCACAATACGCCTCCTGCTACCCACTCGTATGATGGCAATGCGTATGGTGCGCCTTTGGAAGAGGGCGAGCCCAAAGCGGCTGCTAGTCAAGCTCAAGGTAGTGTGAACGCTGATCCATTCGGTCAAAAAAGCCAAAGCGCTCAAGGTATGCAAGCTTTTTTGACTAGCGAGCCGATGACTGAGCCCTTGCGTAAGGTCGATACGGATTTAACGCTGCAGCAGTGGGTGGCCAAAAAGCCCCACAAAGTATTACGTTTTCATTTGCTGATTTGGGTGCTGGATAATGGTGTGATGTTGGTGGATACGCATTTACCCAAAGCGGCTTTACCGACCCCTGCCTTGCTGAAAAATATTGTATATGCACTGGATGCTCATCTGACTATACCTGCTCCAGGTACTATTCGTTGGCCTGTTTTAGAATCAACAATACCAAACCCACAAGAAGAATTTGAAGCCGCCTCTATGGTGCAGGCTTTTGTCTTGAGCCGCATTGAATCCATGAGCCAAACCGTTGCATCTAAAATGACTGCTCCAGCCGTTATTGTGGCGATGGGCGAAGTTGCTGCACGCATGCTGACTTCTCATCTATCGCCTAGTGGAGAAGACAGTGATGCTTCAAGTGCGCAACACGCGCCATCGGCCGTTCCAAAAATGGGTGAAAGCATTCTATCTAATCAGTATGGATGCCCCGTTGTTGCATTGCCAAGCTTAGCCGATTTACTTAAAAACCCCTTATTAAAACAGGCGATATGGCCTGCTTTGAAGCCGTATTTTAAATGAGCTTAATCACATTAGATTTACCTCCATTGCAACATGGGGCTTGGATAATAAAGCCCCTAACGGAAAGTGATGTCAGTGATGTGTTGATGATTGAAAATAAAACACATCTCACTCCATGGAATGAAACGCACTTTCGTGATGCCATTCGAGGAAAGCAACAGACCTACGGTATCTTTTCTGGCTCTATTTTATTAGGTTATGCCGTATTATCTTCTGTTGCTCAAGAGGCAGAATTGCTGCTGTTTGTTATTGATGCCGATTATCACGGTAAAGGCATTGGGCAGGCTTTTTTAGATGCGTTATTAGACTACTATCAAACACGTGTGACGGCATTTTTTTTAGAGGTGCGTGCTGGCAATGTGCCAGCTATTTCACTGTATGAAAAACTAGGTTTTAATCAAGTGGGTGAGCGTGCGGCATATTATTCAACGCCTTGGGGGCGAGAAGATGCACTCATTTATGCACTGGATTGGCAATTTCCTCCTGTTTAGCAAATGGCAACCGAGAAAAAAATGAAAAGTGAAGAGTTAACGCGATTGCTCAATGATGCAAAAACCGATCTGATAACTTTAGGTGATTGGTTGCGCTTCAGTTCAAAGGTGTTAGACCAAGCATGCCTATATTATGGCCATGGTACGGATAACGCTTGGGATGAAGCTCTTCAGCTAGTGGTTTGGCAAGCCGGTATTCCGTGGGATAAGCATTCTCATATGTTAAGTGCGGCGTTGACTACCCTAGAGAAAGCGGAATTATGCCAAGCATTGCATCGCCGCATTATTGATCGTGTCCCTTTACCTTATATCACTCAGCAGGCGTATTTTTCTGGGTTGTTATTTGATGTTTCTCGTGACACGTTAATTCCTCGCTCCCCCTTTTCAGAGTTGATCGAAAATGGTTTTCAGCCTTGGTTGCTCAACCCACCACAAAAAATGCTAGATCTGTGTACGGGTAGCGGATGTATTGGTATTGCTTGTGCCAAGTTATTTGATAGCGCTGAAGTGGACTTGAGTGATATTTCAGATAAGGCCATCGCTATTGCGCAGAAAAATATTAGTCGTCACCAAGTCGAAGAGCGTGTAACAGCAATCACTTCTGACTTGTTTGATAACTTGCAGGGCAATCATTATGACTTAATTGTCAGCAATCCCCCTTATGTCGATTTAAATGATTTGGCGAGTATGCCTGCTGAATTTCATCATGAGCCCGCTTTGGCGCTCGGGTCAGGTCATGACGGCTTGGATTTTACCCGTCGCCTACTGCTTGAAGCGCGTGACTATTTAACTGATGAAGGCATATTGATTGTTGAGGTGGGCAACAGTTGGAATGCTTTAGAAGACGCGTTTCCTGAAATCGCTTTTACATGGCTAGAGTTTGAGCAAGGTGGCCATGGCATCTTTTTGCTCACTGCCGATCAGCTCAATACGATAGATATTACTTAAGATCTTTTTCTTAAGAGCAAGATTTAGCCATTACCGCTACACTTTAACGTTTATGATGTAAAAATATGATATCCCCTGAAATGATTGGTTATGCCGCAGCATTACTGACTTCCTTTGCCTTTGCCCCTCAAGCATTAAAGACAATCCGAACTCGCAATACCGAATCGCTTTCCCTAGCAATGTATACGCTATTCACCACCGGTGTTTCTTTATGGCTTTGTTATGGCATTTTAAGGGATGACTGGATCATTATTACAGCCAACTTCCTAACCGCGATGTTAGCTTTGCCCATTCTTGTGCTGAAAGTAAAGGATGTATTGAAGCGCAGGGTCGAAAGATAAGTTGTTTATTACTGAAATGTCTCTCGTATGAGTTTGGGTAATTGCAGGTAGAGCAAAGCGCCTCTTGTCAAAATATAGCTAATCATTGCCCACCATAGCTGCTCTTTACTGCCTTGTTGCAGTATAACTAACCACATTACCCCAAAGATTAGAGCAGATACTATTGAGCTGTTGCGTAATGCCGCTGTTGCATTGGCACCAATAAAGACGCCATCTAATTGAAAGGCCAAAAAAGAGCAAGCTATGTAGAGTAGTGCATAAGGGAGCAGCTCAATACTAATAGTCACAACAGGTTCAATATCTGTAAGCCACGCAATAAGTGTCGGCCCTATGATCATTAAAGATATTGCGATGGATAGTGCGGTGATAAAGGCGAGTAAAGTACTTTTTTTGTAAGCATTAAAAAAAAAGGCCTGCTTGTGTGAGCCAATACTTTGCCCAATATAAGACTCGGTTACATTGGCATAGCTATCTAAAAAAAATGCAGAGAAGGCAATAAGCTGCAATAAAATATGATTTGCACTGAGCACATTATCGCCAAACTGACCACTCCAGCGTGTAAAGGCGAAAAAGCTCCCTAATAAAAATAATGTTCTTATCCATATCTCACGATTACTCTTGAGTAGCGGGATCATTTTTTCATAAAGAAAAAGTGTATGGGTGATATGTCTGAAGTATGAACTTTTTGATATGTCGTTTTTATTGTATTGTTGCCTATCTTTTTTGAAAAGTGTTATGACTATACTTATAGAGAGCGATACAACCACTAGTTCAGCTACTAATGTGCCGATGGCAATACCTTTGACACCTAGTGAAAAATACCCCGCTAAGAGAATGCTTAAAAAAGCATTTATGCCGTTGAGCAGAATTTGCAAATATAGAAGTTTGCGCGTCTCTCCTAAACCAATCAGTAAGCCAGTTACAACAAAGTGTAATAGCGTGATGGGCGCTCCCCATAAACGCAGGCTTAGATAGTCTTTGGCTACACTGTGAGCATGGTCTGATGCATTAATCCAGTGTAGTGTAGTGTTAATTAAAAAAGTTTGAGTAATGACTAATATCACGCCAAAAGAAAGTGCAAGCATGCTTGCCCTAAGAATGTTTTGCCATAAGGCGATGCTATTGCTTTCACCTGTATTTTGCGCAGCAAAAGCTGTTGTGCTCATCCTTAAAAAGCCAAAATTCCAGTAAATAAAGTTGACAATGAGTGTGCCTAATGCGAGTGCCGCTAGCTCATGGGTGGAACCTATATTCCCGATGATGGCAGTATCGACTAAGCCAAGTAAGGGGTGCGCAATATTGGCCAGCATTAATGGCCAGGCTTGTTGAATAATATTTCTGTATGTGGGTGAAGGGAGTCCCATAACTATTTTTTCTCGGCCAGTAAAATGACATGTGTTCGAGTGAGTTTGTCGTGTAGGCATTGCCCTGTTGGACTAAAAAA
>CALIUX010000217.1 GCA_938048505.1 uncultured Pseudomonadales bacterium | reverse complement strand
AATGAAACATGGCAGTTTTCACAGCGGTTAGTCGCCACAATGTGCGTAGGGTTTTTACCGGTTGCCGTAGAACCGTTATGGCAACGCGCACACGTTGAGGTATCGACATTGGTATGATCGAAATTCACCGTATTCCACTCTTGCGTCAGGTGGCAATCGTCGCAGTTATTGTCTGTTAGAGGGATATGATTGGGCGATAAGCCGCTGGCATAAATACCGCTTTCATTATGACAACTGCCACAGGTGCCTAGTACAGAGAGGTGATCCACTCGGGCAACAAATGTCCACTCTTGTGGGGTATGGCAATCTTCACAGGTATCAACTGTTTGAAGATGGTTAGTATGCTTGGCAGAGGCTTTGACTGCGCCACCATCCATATGACAGTTAACACATTGCGTAGGTGTCCCTTTGAACACACCACGCGTATGGCAGCTTTCGCAATCCAATGTTTTATGCACACCTTCTAGCGCAAAGCCGGTTTGAAAGTGATCAAACCGAAATGTGCTATTGGCATTTTGCGCCAGCGTTTGGCTGGCCCATAAAAAGGCTAACAGTAAAAAGCCTTTAAACATCACAGCCGTTGTGTGAGTCATGATACGGCGCAGAGAAAAACGCATGACTATTGCATCCTAATATCTTGAAATGATTCGGTAACATGGCACTGCTCACAATTGCGGCCAAAACGCCGGTTATGGGCATCATCTTTGGCATGGCAGGCAATACAAGCCGAACTTTGCTCAACTTTTTTGTTTGTTGGTTTGGTATGACACGCATTACATTCCAACCCTTTATGGGAACCATCTAAATCAAAGTTGGTTTGCGTATTATGGTCAAATACCCAGATTTTCCAGTCGTTGGGCGTGTGGCATTGGCCGCAATCGGGGCCTAATGCTTTGTTGTGTGAATCGTCATCTTTGTGGCAGCTATAGCATTGCGGCTCCACTTCTTTAAATGCGCGCGAAATATGGCAACTGTCACAACTGGTCACAGCATGCATACCCACTAGAGGGAAGCTGGTAATATTGTGATCAAAGCGCAAGCTTTCAGCAAAACCCGTATCGCTATGGCAATTCTGGCATTGTGTACCGAGTGTGCCTTCGTGTGGCTCATCATCTTTATGGCAATCTACACAGGCCGTACTGATCTTTTTGGTTTCATGATCAGCATGGTGACAGCTCTCACAGCTTAGTCCGTCATGCTTGCCATGTAGTTCAAATTCAGTATCGACATTGTGGTCAAACTTCTGTTTAGACCATCCATTTACACTGTGGCAGCTTTCGCATTCTTTGCCGTTACGACCAAAGTGCTTATCATCTTTAATATGACAATCCACACAAATCATACTGGTCTTTTCTTCATACACGGGCTTGGTATGGCAGGCATTACAGTTGATCTTGGTGTGGCCGCCTCGCAGTTTGAAGTCGGTATCAATATCGTGGTCAAAGGTGAGTTCTTCCCAGCTTGTCTCTTTATGGCATTTGTCGCACTCACGACCATTAATACCATTGTGAACATCGCTCACTGCATGGCATGACACACAGGCTTTAGGTGTATCTTCATATTTTTGATCAGGGTGACAAGCTGAGCACTGTACTTCTTCGTGCTTACCTAACAACTGAAAGTCCGTTTCGCTGTGATCAAATTTATTTTCTTTTTTCCAGCCATCGGTTGAGTGGCAATCGCTACACTCTTGACCAAAAGCACCTTTGTGGTGGTCATCTTTTTCGTGGCAATCAAAACACGCCTGTGGCGCTTCTCTGAATTTTTTACCCGCCTCATGACATGACGTGCACGCAACAGCTTGGTGCTTACCCGTTAGGTGGTAATCTGTATTGTCATGGTTAAAGGTATCCGCATCAAAGTTGAGAATATCGCCATCGCGCCCGATGTGGTCGGTATGGCAGCTAAAGCAGTCGGGCTTTTTCTCGGGTGAAATAGTGCCGTGAAAACCCATTGCCTGCTTGATGTCTTCATCTATTTCTTCGTGACAATCTCGGCACAATTGCGGGCGATCATCACCGTGACATAAATCGCATTGCTTTTCGTATTCTGCATGACCTTCAATAACCGGCCCAGGCATCAGCAGCTTTTTGAATGAGAAAGAGTCATCTTTTTTCTCTTGAGCCAATACCATTGACGCGCTAAGACTAGAGGCCAATAGAACGACCAATAGAGCAAACAGTGCCCGATAAAAGTGCTTGAGGTGTAAAAGCTTTAAAAACATAACTGGGTTTAGCTCATTAGACTAAGTGTTTGGCCGATCAATATGTAACCAGCCCTTTAAATCGGTTATTTAATAGACATGCACAGCATAAATATGCGCAATTGCCGTAACAACTAACATGCCAAAAATCGGCAAGTGCAGCATGTGCCAAATAGAAAACATGCGCTCATATACACCTAATAAAGCAATTCGGCGTAAGGTTTTGAGGTAACTGGCAATGTGTGAAGAGGTTGCATGGAAATATTCAATGCGCTGATTTTTATCTAAACCCACAAGGTGGTTTTTATCGGTCACCATCTGTTTAACATCTTTGGTTAAATCTCGAAGCGTCCAGCGGCTGGTAGCGCCTAGCACAAGCAAATTGGTTAAATTGCCCCAAAAACCACGACGTGCCATCACCTTCTTTTCAAATGCATAGAGGTTATCGAGCAAGATGCTATCGGGCAGTCCTTGCGCATCTAACTTTTGATGCATCTCTTCACGCTCTTTATAAAGCTCTTTAATCTGGATTTTATTGCCGTATAGGCTGTAGTGAATGCGGGTGTAAATAAAGCGCCCGATTAAACCACTGGTCACCATCAAGGCCATAGAGGCTAAAGTGATATTGCTATTAGTCGAACCTAAACGGAAATTACTGTGAAATAAAATCGCTAACGGGCCTAAAATCCCAAGGACCATATGGATCTTAAACCATGTTTTGGTCGAGAAAATCAGAATGGGAGTTCGGCTCAAGCGCTTACGCAAAGGGTACATCAGCAGCAAAACCATGCAAGAGACGCCCGTAATACCTAAGGCATAGCCTAAACCGTGCTCTGCTGTAATGTAATATTCAGAGCGAATACTCCAGCCAAAGGCAATTGCGGCAAGAATTGCCAGTGTAAACAGCTTACGAGGTGAGAATAAACGGAAAGCACGCTTTTCACGGCCAGTAGTAGACGATGCCATGTTTATTCCTCTGCCGCCTGAGGTGGCGTATTTGGCGCAGCATCACTATCTAGGTTTTCAAAAAAAGACGAAACATAAGTGCCGGCATCTTTTGACGTTACCGCACGGTGATGATGGTCGTTTGGCATTTTTCGAGAATCACCCTTTATGGCTGTTTTGGGTACAGTAGAGTGCCCAGACTTCAATTCAGGCAAAATATCTTTTTTATATCCAAGCGATCTTGCTTTTTCGGCCGCTTGCTCGGCTTCGTGCATACGCCCAATATGATGATACGACTTAGCCAATAATACCCAGCCTTTTACATCATCAGGCTGCGTATCAAGGCGCTTCTGAAGACCAACCAACATTTGATCAACCGAGCCTAATGATTTACCGCCATGATTTGCATTGATCTTGTGGGGTGATGCTGCTGGCTTATAACTCTCGGCATTCTGTGCATCCGCTTTCACATCATTGGCCGCATACTCATTGGCCACCAATTCGCCATAGGGCAACGCTAGCGCACTGACCCACAACCCCCATCGAACTAAACATGCTTTCATGACTAAAAAATCTCACGTAACTGCTTGAGCAATAACACTGCTCACACAAGCAAAAGAAAATGATTATCATTAACAATTGAAAACTGGCGAGTATCCCGCTAAGATACTTATCAAGGCACAGGCTCAATAGAAAAGACGACCGATATACAGCAGTGTAATCAATACCGTGTCATTCAGCACTCAGCCATTAAAAATGGCAATTCCATTACACACCTTGAAGACACTACACTTGAAGACATTACAATAGTGCAGTTGTTCTCCCCCAAGGCACAATAACAGGTGATGTATACCTTCTGTCTTAACGTCTTCTGCCAAAACAACTCAATAAAGCCGGCTAAAAGCTAACTAACAAAAGACTCTCTCAATAGGCATAAAACACCGATCAACGGATGATAAGCTCAGTCTAACAGCGTATGTAAGTGCTGAAACATAACGAATAGTTAACATTTGCTTGAGCAAAAGTGGCTCGAAGCTTGAACACACCAAGACTGCTTTTGCAAAGTCGCCTTTTACACAATCGCCTTTATGCTCCTATTCTAGCCTATTTATTCAGAAAACCGTGCAGCATGATCTGTACGCTCACCGAACAGCCCCACAAAAAACACTGTATTTTATCTTAACTGCCACTACCGCTGTGGCACAATAAGCGCTATTTTGACACAAAGAGCAAAACATATCTTCATATCACACGTCACATAATCATATGGCGTTATGGCTAGGCCTGTCTCACCCTTAGAATAGCGTGCTTCAGCTCAAATTAGACTTTGCTTCTCACGCAAAAAAGGGGTTGCTAAAGCACCGAGCCAGCACTTGATCTACCTTCGCGGCGAACTGACTGCCAATATGTTGTCTATGCTTCTACTAATGGCATTTTCACCCAATAATAAAAGCATTGTAGTAGGGGTATTATAGTAAGGGCACTTGCTTACCCTCCTTAACATGCACCACATTGGGGCCAAACATGAAATAGAGGCTATTTTCTTTGTTCAAATGTTTTTTATTTGATCGACTTATTTCATTAATCAATTTTTAACTAACTGTTTTAATCAACTTACTATATAAGGGTTTACCGCTACGCCGAGTCATTCATCAATCATGATTTGAGGCGTACGCAATTAAGCCTTCACCATTCAGATATTAGGTTTTTGTTACCAATGGGATTATTTGAGCTTGCCGTTTATGCTTTGCCAATGCTGGTTGTATGGGCTGCGTACTGGCTTTATCAGCACAATAAGCGCCGTAAGGTGCTTGTAAAAAAACAAGAAACAATCGAATCAGGTCTAACTGAGCCCGCAAGCCTTCACCCAGTCGTTGATCCAACGCTCTGCATGGGGTGTGGAGCCTGTACCCGCGCCTGCCCCGAAGGTAAGATTTTGGGCGTCGTTGACGGTAAAGCCGAACTCATTGAACCCACCTACTGTATTGGCCATGGGGCCTGTAAAGCGGCCTGCCCATTTGATGCCATTACACTGGTGTTTGGTACCGAGACACGGGGTATCGAAATCCCATTATTATCTGAAGAGTTTGAAACCAATGTGCCTGGCATGTATATAGCCGGTGAACTCGGCGGTATGGGGCTTATCAGAAATGCGATTACCCAAGGTGTGCAAGCAATTGATGCCATCAAAAAAAGAGCCTCAGCAAAGCATCAATATGATTTAGATGTTGTGATTGTTGGGGCTGGGCCAGCAGGGATCGGCGCCGCATTAGCCGCCAAAAAGAACAATCTGAAGTTCCGCGTGATCGAGCAAGATTCTCTAGGCGGAACCATTGCGCACTTTCCACGTAAAAAGATGGTGATGACACAACCCGTTGACCTCCCTATATTTGGCAAGGTCAAACTCAAAGAAACCAGTAAAGAAGCGCTGCTAGAGCTTTGGGAAGAGGTCATTGACAAAACCGATCTCGAAATCAATTTTGGGGAACGCCTAGAAGAGTCATCACCCTTAGCGAACAATGCAGGCTTTGTGGTCAACACCACCAAAGGCCAATATACCGCGCGTAGTTTATTACTATGTTTAGGCCGACGTGGCACACCACGAAAGCTTGATGTACCGGGCGAAGATAGAACAAAAGTAGTTTACCGTTTGGTTGACCCTGCTCAATACAAAGGGCAAAAAGTCTTAGTGGTTGGCGGTGGAGACAGTGCTTTAGAAGCAGCCATTAGTATTGCTGAAGAGCCTGGCACAACAGTCACGATCTCTTATCGTAGCGACAGTTTTTCACGCGCTAAACCCAAGAACCGCGATACCGTGCTGAGTTATGGCAATGCTGGCCGCATCAACCTCATGCTAAGCACGCAAGTCAAAGAAATTACCGAAAACGAAGTTGACCTAGAAAAAGAAGGCAAAAAGTACCGCATTGAAAACGATGCTGTCATCATTTGCGCTGGTGGTATATTACCTACACCCTTTTTGAAAAAATTAGGAATCGATGTCGAAACCAAATATGGCGAAGCGTAAAGCCACTTAGAGATGGTGGTTTTTAGGCGCGGCAATATATGAGCTCGTCATAATTTATTAATACTCGATTCCATACAGCTAAACGGTTTGTTGAATAATGCACACACAACGCGTACTCATGTCTTTTCCTCTTCGCTCTACTGCGGCCCGTACAATCTTAGCAACGGCTATCGGTTTAGGCGCCGTATCAGAGATGGCTTTTGCTGTCACGCTAGATGAGGCACGCCTTTCTATTCGTACCAAACAATACGACACCGCACAAAAACAACTCACCGAGCTCGCTCAAGCAGGCAATATTGAAGCGCAGTACGCGTTAGCCTCACTGTATCGTAATGGTATTGGCATTAAACGCGATTACGCCAAAAGTCTGCATTGGTATACGCAAGCGGCTGAGCAAAAAAATGGCGATGCAGCCTATCAGTTGGGCGCGATGCATGAGACCGGACGCGGCACCCCCAAAAGCCTTCAAGAAGCCATGAAGTGGTACACCATGGCCAGTGCAAATGGGTCAGATAAAGCACAGATCAAGCTTGATCGCTTTGCTGACAAGCAGGCCAATGTGACTCAGGTAATGGGCACAAATGAATTGCTGCGTTACATCCGCAATAATGACTTACCCTCATTGCAAAAATCCCTGAGCGGCAAACCTCGCCAACAAGCGCAATTTCTCAATAGCGTTGATAAAACCGGCTATACGCCACTGACGTTTGCATTGGAAAAAAATAATATTCAAGCAACAGAAATACTGATTAAAGCCGGTGCTTCGCCTGATTACAAAGATGCCGTTGGGGAAACACCGCTGACGTTTATCTCTGCAACGGGCAATACGGCAATGGTTAAAGTATTGCTGAAAGCCGGTGCGAATATCAACTTGCAAAACAAGTTAAAAAACACACCATTACATATCGCCGTAGACAGAGGCCATGCTGACGTTGCAAAGGTTTTACTCGCAAAAGGCGCAAAGCCAAACATCAAAAATAGCAAGGCTTTTACAGCACTCGATTACGCCGATACACCACAGCTCACCAGCTTATTGAAAAAACATGGCGCAACCGCCGGTCAATTGAGCGTATTAACCGCTCCTCAAAATAAACCGAGTGATGCGGTATTAGTTCAGAACCTTGAACGGCAAAATGCGTTACTCGCTGAACAAGAAAATCCTTTTACAAATTGGCCTGCACTGAATATTGCTGCGTGGCGCGGTCAACTTAAACACGCTCAATTATTAGTTAAAAACAAAGCCGATATAGACAGCCTTGATGACAATGGCTTAACGCCATTAGCACGGGCCTCCTGGCAGGGCCATATTGAAATTGTTCAATTGCTTCTAAATAATGGTGCTAACGTTCGCTTTATGTCACAAGAAGGCGAAACGCCACTCGGCCTTGCCGTAACAGGCAACAAAGCAAATGTCGCTGAATATTTACTTGAACAAGGCGCAACCAGCGAACGTAGCGCAGGCTCAACGCTTGAGCCTCTTTTAAATATGGCCGCACGTAAAGGCTTCGATAAAGTTGCGCTGGGCATTGCCAAACAATCAAAGCAAATTGACACACCTTACAATGGCAAAACGCCTTTAATGTGGGCTGCTGAAAAAGGTAATGTTCGTCTTTTACGTGAATTATTAGCCAAAAAGATTGACGTAAACCAACAAGACGCTGCAAAACGCACCGCATTATGGCTCGCTGCCGATACAAACAACCAAGCCATTCTGGATCAATTATTAGCAGCAGGCGCCAATACAGCATTACGTGATACGCAAGGCAATACGCCACTTGCTCAAGCAATCAAAAAAGACCATACCCTTATTGCCAAAAAAGTGATGCAGCCCGCTGCAATCATTAACCAAGCTAACGAGCAGGGTAATACCCCACTTATGCTAGCGGCTCAGAACGGTAATACAACAATGCTTACCGCACTGATTCAAGCCGGTGCCGAGCTTGAAACCCGTAACAACAATTCTCTTACTGCCATTATGGTAGCGGCTGAAAATGGACAAGGCGAAGCGGTGAAACTGCTAATTGACCAAGGTGCAAATGCCAACCGCCGAACGCGAGATGGTGAAAGCGCGGCCGATTTAGCCAGTGCTGCCAACCACCAAGATGTGGTGAGTATCTTAAAAGGCGCGAAAAAATCCTTTTTCTAGAGTATTGAATACGCTATTTACGTAAACCTACAGTCTTAATCGCTCACTAGATAGCCGACTAATGCATTTGCTCCCATTGGATTGAGTAACTAGCCGGTCATTAGTGAGCGATTAACGCATATTTTTCACATGCCTTCATAAATACACAATGGAAAAGGCTTTTATGAAAAGACAAGTTATTTACTTACGTGCAAGAAAACCACTGTAAAAATCACACATCGATAAAAATTCACCTTTTGATGGATCAAATTGCTTGATACTCAAAAAATCAGGCGGTGTTTCAGGGTTAAAATATTGGCGAGTATTGATTAAATAAAGCGCTTTATTTCTTCGAAAAAGCACATGAATACCTTCCGAAGACGCTAAATCAGGGTGATGGCCATTAGATGAATAATCTAATGTTTGCTTTACAACACTTTTGTCTAGAACGTTATAGTTTGTATAGACACCTTTACTATCATATCGCCCTTGTTTATCAGCCAGTTTTGAAAACCAAGAGTACATAAAGCGGTATTCTATCCCTCCTAATTCAACTTGGTAGAACTCAAAAGGCGCTTGCGGTGTAGAGTACTTTACTGAACGCCCATTATGCTCCACATAGACATCTTGCATCTTAAAAACGTTAAAGGGCTGAGGCGCCATACGCTCAAAATCTACTTGGCTTTCGGCAATATAATTAGGTGATAACAACACAACATTACCTTCAGAAAAATCCGCCTTCAATTGATGACATACGGTTTCAAATAGTGATTTTTTCTGAGGATCAACATGCTGAGAGCTCAATACAAAAGTATACTGTGTAGTGATTTCGGCAATGATTTTAGCTAAAGCAGATTTAGGTAAATGAGGATAATCTACCATGTAACGGCTTGGTATTGCCTTCGTTTTTTTTATTTCGGAAGCTGCATCAGATACTTGCGCTGACCGATCAGCACAAGCAGTCAACGAAAAAATTAATGCAAATAACGCGTACTTTTTTAAAGCTTTTGATGGTTGCATAAAAATAACTATCTAACTAAATATTCAGTACAAACTGAACAAAAAAGCCCCTGAAAACAGGGGCTACATTATCAAAAATACAATTCAATCAATATTTTAAAGAAGCCTTTGAACAATAGGACAGTTAATAATAATGCCGGTCGACCCATATGGCTGACCACCCGGCCCTGTTACAAAGCCTCTTTCAACAAATCCTAAGATCTGAAATTCTTCAGTCGTACGGCTACGGTAACCACGATCAATTGCTTCTTGCGTCCATTCTCCTAAGTTCAGATCCCACAGTGGACTATAGTCTGTCGCAATAGTGGGAATGCCGCCTAAGATATTGAGTGGACCGCCTTCACCTCGAATCGCACTATTAAAACCTTGACGCTGTGGGTTAACTTCAGGGGAGGTCTCACCCTCTGGCGTAAAATCATTAAAAGGACCATTGGTAAAGCCAAAGATACGTTCAATAGAGCTAAAGAGCGAATCATCACGACCGACAGGGATATCTGCCATGGCAGGGGCATAAACTGCACCCTCTAAAGCCGCAGCAATACCCGCCGAAGCATCCGTTGATAAGTAAAACACTGGGCGACCAAAGCTAAAGCCTAAAACAAGCTCCAATGTTACGGTACCTGGCTCACCGTCTTCACCAGGACAAATAGAGACTACGCTATCGTGTAATACCGCTCTAGCTTCGGCTTCTTCAGCAGCAGTAATACCATCTTCATCTGCATCATCGCCTTTACAGAATGCTGAAAGTTGATCAGCTGTTGCACCTGATGCCACTGTCGGTGCATTGTAAATGTGGCCGCCTGCATTGCGGATTCTAACCATTGGGCTGTAGTAGTTACCAGGCTCATTTGCACCAATAGCACCCGGCTGAAAAGTGACTGACTCAAGCAGATTATTAGTGCCTGTTGCATCTGTTGAACTCGATGCAACAGATCGCTCAGGAGAGAAATCAACCGTGCCACCGCTTGTTAACAATACGCCATCGGCGTCGTAATAACCCGAACGAACAGTCGTTGATTCAAAGCCTGCACTAGGATCATTTTCATCAATAGGCTTCACTAACTCACCAAAAGCGAGTTTACTAGCATGGTTTAGACCCAACGCTTCGGCAGTGGCTTTATCCGTTGTATCAGTCACGATGTAATAAAACGTCGAGTCATCTTTACCCAGTACACGGCCTTCATATAACGGTAAAGTGACATAGCCACCGTCCAAATCAACCGTACCTGCAGTCAATAATTGAACAGGGCCAATCAAACGTGGGTTGCTATCAGAAGGTGCTGGACCAAAGTAAGTGACGGGTACATCTGCGCCCACTGAAGGTGGGCCGGGTCGCACATCGTCGTCATCTTCTTCAAACTCTAGTGTATTGGCCCCCGCCACTTCACCCGCTGGACGAGTGGCAAACGTTACATCCGCTGTCGCATCAGCAAAGTCTTGTGCAATACGCCCACCTGTTACAGTAATCGGCGTTAATGCAGGCTCTGCAGCAGCTGGGCCTGGCTCACCTTGGGGCCCTGCGGGACCAGCGGGGCCTGCTTCCCCTTGCGGACCTGCAACACCTGCAATACCTTGAGGTCCGGCAGGGCCTGCGATGCCAGCCTCACCTTGCGGGCCTATTTCCCCTTGTAAACCTGGGGTACCTTGAGGGCCAGCGGGGCCCGCTATACCGGCTTCACCTTGTGGTCCGACTTCACCTTGTGGGCCTGCTGCACCACGTGCACCTCTATCGCCATCACTACCACTACAAGCGCTGAGTAATATTGTCGCAAGCGACAAACAGCATGTTTTTGTTAATACATTCATTGGATAATTCCTCATAAATTAAAGCAGCATGTGTAAATCGTTTATAGAAAACGATGGACAATAGGGCAGTTAATTAAAATGCCTGATGAGCCGTATTGCGCTCCACCTGGGCCTGTAATAAAGCCTCGCTCAACCAAACCGAGAATCTGGAATTCTTCGGTCAGTCGGCTGCTATAACCACGATCAATCGCTTCTTGCGTCCATTCACCCAAATTTAAATCCCATAAAGGGCTGTAATCTGTTGCTACCGTTGGAATACCACCCAAGATATTCAGTGGACCACCCTCACCTCTTAAAGCACTTTCAAAGCCTTGGCGTTGTGGGTTAACTTCAGACTCTGTTTCACCGTCTGGAACAATATTGGTTGGTCCATTTGTGAAACCAAAAATACGCTCAACCGAGCTGAATAAGGTATCGTCACCCCCAACACGCACATCGCGTAAGCCAGGCGCATAAGTTGCACCTTCTAGCGCAGCCGCTAAAGGATGGTTAGTATCAGTACTCATATATAAAACGGGCTTAGCAAAGCTAAAGCCGGGTACAAGTTGGATAGTCACAGTACCGCCGTATTCTTCGGCACAGATGCCAACAACACTATCGTGCAGGATGCTACGAGCCGCTTTTTCTTCTGAGGCATTAATGCCGTCATTTGCAGGATCTTCGTCTTGATCGTCACAGTAATCCTCAAAATCATCTTCTGACTGATTAAACGCAATCATTGGTGCGTTATAAACATGACCACCCGCATTCAAGATTTTAACCAAAGGCGAATAAAGCTCATCACCCACTGAGCCAGGCTGAAAACTTTCTGGTGGAAAAGCGTTTGGCAAAGCGCCGGGTGTTACACTTCTCTCAGGCGAAAAGTCAACGGAGCCCCAGTGGAATAACAATGTGCCGTCAGTATTCGTTTCTGCATGGCGTACTGCACGACCATTTTCAGCAAAAGCCAACTTTTGAGATAAATTCAATCCCAATGCAGTTGCGGCTTCAATATCGGTCGTATCGGTAATAATGTACCAAACGCTCTCACCCGTCTCTTTTAGCTCACCACGGTAAAGAGGAAGGGTAATCGTACCGGCGTCTTCGTCGATCGGGCCAGAGCGCAATAGCTGTACAGGCCCCACCAATTCAGGCGTAACGGTAGAGGGTGGTGGTCCAAAATATGTGACTGGCACATCAGCGCCAATAGAAGGCGGTGAAGGTCTTACATCATCATCGTCAGTTTCTTGTGCATAAGCTGTCTGCAAACCAAAGCAGACAGCCACACATACACTTAATAATTTGTGGGCCGTATTATTCATATTTTCCTCTCTACAGACATTGGCGTTGGTGTATGTCGAGGGGCTGATACTACGCAGCAAAAAACACATTCCGATGTGTTAACCGTAACAGTTATGTCACTAATCTCTAACAAAAGTATTGGTATTAAAACCTATTTAATTAGCACTTCTTATTGATTTCACATGGGCAATAGAAAATTATTTTTTATTATTTTTTATATGGTCTAAATATAACCTATTGCATGAAACACCTCATAAAAGACACCCACAAAAAAAATATCCCGATAAAAAAGAGGGTATAAATGGGTGTCTTATGAGAAAAATAAAATTTTCACATCACTCCTTTTTCATACTAATTGAATGATCAAAAAGTAAGGGGCTTGCATCAATGCCTGATATACCTTGTAATCTCTACTGACCACATCATTGACACACTCAAATTCATTTAAAAAGCTCAAGCTATGCGTATTCCCTCCCCTACTAGCCCTATTGCTATAACGCACTCCAATTACAAAGCAAACACTAAACGCCGAGAGTGGCAGGCATCGCTATCACTCAGATTTGCCGACCGACGTAATGCTACACGCCTAGTACACAATGAGCACAAGGGCCCATTGCGCGTCCTTAAGCCCTTCTACCCAGAAGGGGAAGTCTGCCATACCTACCTTATTCACCCGCCTGGTGGATTAGTGTTAGGCGATGAGTTGAATATTCAGGTGGAATGCCAAGCTGGCAGTCACACGCTTATCACAACCCCCTCTGCGGGCAAAGTTTATAATACCGATAACGCCATCGAGCAACAAAAGCAGCATATAACGTTGACAGTTGATGGTAGCTCTACTCTCGAATGGCTCCCGCAAGAAACATTGATTTTTAATGGTGCCAACACTGTTTTACAAACCGATATTCAACTTGAGGGCGATGCAAAGCTAGCCTTCTGGGATATTGTGTGTCTCGGACGCCCGGCAAACCAGCTGCCTTTTGATAATGGGCAGTGCTTACAGGCCATCTCGGTCAATCGTAATCAACAACCGATGCTTATCGAGCGGAATATGATTCAAGGCGGTGGGGCATTACAAAACCAGCGCTGGGGCCTCAATCAAAAAAATAGCTTTGGCACCTGCCTGTTTACCGTGAATTCTGAGCGTACAGAGCGTGAAGCTTGGCAACAAACATTAGATGACCAATTTGGCCCTGAACACGAATGGGGCATTACCCAAAAAGGCGAACTGTTGATCATTCGCTATATCGGAAACTCCGCTAGTATTTGTAGGCAGGGCTTTCAGCAACTCTGGGAATCTATTCGCCCACTGCTCTGCCAAAAACCAGCGGTTGCTCCACGTATTTGGGCAACATAAACTGGCATCACATTACGTTCATATTTCACAACTCAAAAGAACATAGTGATATGTGAAAGTGATACGTGAAAGCTATATTATTGTGAAAACAACATAGCGTAGTGAAAAATGACTTGTCACATTTTTTGCTAGTCAAACTGATCTCTTTAAATAATAAGCTCTTTATAAATAAAGTGCTCTGAAATAAAGCGCTTCATAAGTGAGGTGCGATAGATGCCATTGAAACGAGGCCAATAATGGAATTAACTCCTAGAGAAAAAGATAAATTACTCCTGTTTAGTGCCGCTCAATTGGCTGAACGCCGTAAGGCACGTGGTTTAAAGCTGAACTACCCAGAGGCCATTGCATTCATCAGCTTCGAAATTATAGAAGGCGCGCGCGATGGTAAAACCGTTGCGGAGCTAATGGCATATGGCCGAACGCTTTTAACATCGGACGATGTCATGGAAGGAATTCCTGAAATGGTGCATGAGGTGCAGGTTGAAGCCACCTTTCCTGACGGGACTAAACTGGTCACTGTTCATAACCCCATTGTTTAAATCGGTATTGAATCGTTTAAGCCCGTATCCAATAGACAAGCACTACCCAAAAGAGCAAACACTAGGAGCACCATCATGATCCCAGGTGAATATCGCATCGCAGAGGGCTCTATAGACCTCAATAAAGGCCGCGAAACCGTTAGCGTCACCGTTGCCAATACCGGTGACCGCCCCATACAAATTGGCAGCCACTATCACTTCTTTGAGGCGAATCCTGCGCTCGTTTTTGATCGCGATAAAACCAAAGGTTTCCGCTTAAATATTGCCGCAGGCACGGCCGTGCGCTTTGAGCCAGGCCAAGAACGCACCATCGAGCTAGTCGCGCTGAGTGGTCAGCGACGCGTCTTTGGGTTTCGTGGCGAGGTTATGGGAGATTTATCATGAGTACACCTAAAAAAGACACTGCCACATCGGCAGCAAAAATGGATAAACGCGCCTACGCCGAAATGTTCGGCCCAACAGT
>CALIUX010000216.1 GCA_938048505.1 uncultured Pseudomonadales bacterium | reverse complement strand
GCAGCATCTAAAGGATCTAAGCTCACATGAGGAGCATTTCGCAATCGAGTGGAAGGCTCAATAATGTAGTTTTGCCCATCAACAGTGATGACTGCCAGTTGCGCATTGAACTCAGAGCCTGGGTTATCAGCAAGATCAATATTTTCAACCTTACCGCTAAGCGATTCGGCATTCAGAACAAGGCGCTTTAATTTAAACCCATCCCGTTTGGTGTAACCAATTAAAACCGTCAAGACATCAATATTCCCACCCAGACTAGGGGTGCCTTTAAAATCTGGCTCAAAGGCACCAGAAGCCTCAAGCCGCTCAGTCACCAATTGATTAAAGTCAGCAAAAGTGGTCGTGCCGTATTCAGCCGAAGGATCGAGCCTGAACTCGACATCCGAAAAGCTAACAGAAAAATATGCTTCACCGCCACGAATAGAAGAAGCTTGTAAAAAACCGCCTTGGCTATAAGTCACTTCTTTGTTATTGGCTAAAGACAGCTCGACCACTTCTACATCATTGTTTTCTGGTGAGGCCAGAATCTCAACCACATCACCCACATTTAGATCATCATTAAATGCTGTTTTATTGTAATCAAAAGTATCTGAGCCTCGACTATAAATAGTAAACGTTTTGGCATTAGCATCGATCGAGCTGACAACACCTAAGAAACGCGAAACTTCATCTTCTGGAGCAGCATTATCCTCACTACTAGAAGAAACCGACGATTGGGCGCTCGATTCCGCTACAACTGAACTGCTAGATGAAACCGATGATTGAGCGCTAGATTCAGCTACAACTGAGCTGCTAGAAGAAACCAATGATTGAGCACTGGACTCAGCTACAACTGCACTACTAGATGAAACCGGTAATTGAACACTAGACTCAGTCACAACTGCACTGCTAGATGAAACTGACGATGGGACACTAGACTCAACCACAGCTGATTGAACACTAGACTGCGCCACAATACTTTGTGTAGATGATATTGAAACATCCGAAGAGCTTTGCACCGCTGCCTCACTCGGCTTACTACCACCATCACATGCCGTTAAAGCAGCTACCAAGCAAAAAAAACCAACCTTCCTACTATGACCCAACATAATGAAGCACCTTTTAAATTTTAAGTTCACACATTATATGCACCAAATATGGATTAAATAAAGCCATATACGGCAAATTAAAGACTAAAAAGGCAATTTGACTCCTTCATCACATCTTGATATTACTCATCACAAGAGAAGCAAGCTCGGACATAGCCAAAACTAAACACACAGCCATGCAAAAGTCGTCAAATGATTAAGCGGAAGCAAATTCTCAGAAGCAATGGCAGAGACAAAGCAGGTGAAAGCTGGCACAGTCAATGCAATAATCCTTTAAGCATTTATTCCATTAGTTTATATCGACCACCCGCCACATTATGTGAGAGGAATTTATTATGTTAGATTCAAAAACTGTCGAGCTCATTAAGGCTACTGTGCCAGCATTAAAAGTGCACGCCAACGCCATTACCGAACATTTTTACCCACTGCTCTTTCAGCAACACCCCGACGTGATTCCGTATTTCAACCAAGCCAACCAAGCTAACGGCACGCAACCCATGGCTCTGGCCAATGCAGTCGTTGCCTATGGTGCAAATATTGATGCGTTGGGTAACCTCAGTGACGCTGTGACCCAAATCGTACATAAACATGTCTCACTAGGCATATTCCCTGAGCAATACGATGCAGTAGGTGCATGCTTACTACAATCGATTAAAGCGGTTTTAGGAGACGCTGCAACAGATGAAATTGTGGCAGCATGGGGGGCAGCTTATGGCCAACTAGCCAACATTTTGATTGAAGCCGAAGAATCTGTTTACGCACAAAACGAACAGAAACCAGGCGGATGGCGCGGTGAAAGGGAATTTAAGCTAGTAAAGCGGGTTGATGAAAGCAGTGTTATCACATCTTTTTACTTTGAGCCCACTGACAACAATGCAATACCCGCATTTGAAGCAGGTCAATTCATCACCATTATTTTAGATGATGTAGAAGGGGCATCTATTCGCCGCAACTACAGCTTATCTGATGCATCAGGTAAAACGTACTTCAGAATTAGCGTAAAACGCGAAGAGCAAGGCGCCGCTTCAAATTATTTACATCAAAACGTGAACGTTGGCGATACCGTGAAGCTACTCCCCCCCTGCGGCAACTTCACACTACGCCAAAACAAAAAACCACTCGTATTACTGACTGGTGGCGTAGGTATTACACCGGCCATTAGCATGCTCAATACCGAAGCTGCATCAGGTAGAGAGATTCGTTTTATTCATGCTGCAATCAATTCTAAAACGCATGCATTCAAAGAGCATGTTGATGCGCTTGCCGCAAAACATGAGCATATATCAGCATGTTACGTCTACAACGAGCCAACAACCGAGTGTCAACCCCACGCAAAAGGGTTTATCAATCAAACATTAATTGCGTCGCAATTACCCAATGACAAGGATGTAGAGCTTTATTTTGTTGGCCCAAAAGCGTTTATGATAGAAGCCTTTAATATTTCAAGGGCTCTAGGGTTAGCGGAAGATCAAGTGCATTATGAGTTTTTTGGACCGGCTGAAGCATTGGCCAGTTGATACTAGCTACTGAAAATGACACATCAGGCTAAGCTATTAGACTGTAGCATTCCCAAGGTATGCCAATCATGCCTTGGGCCATCCATCAAAACACTAGAGCCCAATACCAAACAGCTTTCTTTTATAATAAAAAAGGTAAAGAAAGATGAAAAAAGTAAAGGCACTAAAACAGTGTATCTTGTTGCTTATCAGTTTTTCTGTTTACGGCTGCGCAACACTTGATACCTCTCAAGCTATACCAACGGTCACGGGCCCAAGCCAACCCACTGAAGGCCAACTTTGGCTGTCACACGAACATATCCTTGTGGATTTTATCGGTGCAGATAAAATCCAATCCAACAAAGCGCATCATGATTTAATTATCGCAAACGTCTTGCCTTATTTAAAAAAAGCCAAAGACCATAATATCAATTACTTTATTGATGCAACGCCAAGCTATTTGGGCAGAGAGGTTCACCTCCTAGAACAGCTCTCTACGCTGACCGGCATAAAAATCATTACTAATACCGGCTTCTACGGCGCAAGAAACAGCAAATTTATCCCTCAATATGCTTTAGATATGACACCGGCCCAGCTGGCCAACATATGGGTCAATGAGTATGAAAATGGCATAGATGGCACAACCATTAAGCCAGGCTTTATCAAAATCGGCGTAGATAATATTGCACCCTTAAAACCCCAGCATGAAAAACTTATTCGTGCTGCAGCACTCGCTCACTTAAAAACCGGCTTAACAATTGCCTCACATACTGGCAAGGCAAAAGCGTTATGGCCTCAGCTCAACATATTAAAAGAATTAGGCGTACCGGCTGAATCGTTTATTTGGGTGCATGCACAAGATGAAAAAGATAATAGCACTTACCTTCAAGCAGCAAAGCATGGCTGCTGGATTAGTCTTGATGGGCTAGCTTGGGATATAGACAACCATGTTGAGAAGATTTTATACGCCAAAGCGAATGGCATACTAGACAGAGTGCTTATCTCTCATGATGCAGGATGGTATGACCCACAAAAAGAGACTCAAGCTATTCGCCCTTACACCGACATTTTCACCAAGCTTTTGCCAAAGCTAAAAGCAAGGGGATTTACAGATGAAGAATTTAACTTGCTCATGAGCACCAATCCTCAAAAAGCTTTTGCATTAAAAAGACCAAACTAAAGACCTGAGAAGGCTATTTTGAGGGTTGCTCTTCACACAGCGTATGACACACCCCATGCGCCAAATCATGCACCAAATAAAGTTACTGGTCTTTTATAAAAACTGATTGGTTAGCATGAAAATTCACTGCAAGCTTTTGATTATTTTCAAAGTCGGGATCAAATTGCAGTTGAATGCCGGCACCTCTTACATAAAGATGCTTTTCATCTGCGGCAGACAAAACAATGGGCTGCTCATTCTTAAAGTGAATTGAGAGCTGACTGCCTGAGCGCACCAATTCAAATGAATTACCTGATTCGACATTGCGATACAACCCAGCATAACGACCCAGTAGCGACATAGGCAACTGTATTTGCGGCTTACGGAACGCTAATTGCAGCCCTCTTGTATAAGCTTCTGCATTAACGCCGGCATGCCCGGAGTTTGTGACGAGGTGGTCAACAAAGGTGAGATTTTTAAATTGCTTGTTTTTAAACGCATTACTGAATTCACGTAGCTGCCCTGCAAAGCCAAATGGCTCTTCGTATTCACCCCATGCAATTAAGGCGCGCTTGTTTTCTATTAAGAGGTTTTGCGGTGTCATATCGAGTATGTCAAATAGCGCGTTATCACCCCACCCCACAGATGGGCTTGTTCCGATATACCCATAAAATAAGTCTGGCGCAGTCAATAATGTATGAAAAACAAATAACGCACTAGAGGAGCCGCCTGTTACAACGCGCTTTTTTGAAGCCCGATAATTATCTTCTACAAAAGGAAAAAGCTCCTCGCTAAAAAATTGCTGAAAAAGCTCTGCCTCACCTGCATCAGGAGCAAACTCCGTCGGAATAGGCGTTAAGTCTTTATTACGTTGCGATAAGTCTTTCCAAGCAATACCCACTAAAATAACATCGGGCATATCGCCGTCATACCACAACGCCCCTGCCATGGTGTAAATCATGGGAAATTGCCACTGTGCATCTAGAACATAAACAACAGGGTAATCATGAGTGGTGTTTTCATACCCGTTGGGTAATCGTATTGTTACTTGGTAATCACGCTCTGTGTGTTTCGAAGAAAAATCATGATTAATCGCCCCCCATAATTTGTATACATTCTCTGTTGATGATTGATTCGGCTGCATAGCCGCTTCTGGCTCAACCTTTACAGGGGTTTGGGTACATGCAGACAATAAAAGCATTGCCATCATAAAAGCCGCACATGCAGCATTCCGGCCTATACCTCGCACAAAGTGAAGCATTTTCCAATATTGAGGTGAGTTGAACTGAAACGGTACGATCATCATACAATCCTTATACATACAAAATGGCTAGCAGAAGCTAAAGAAAGCGGTAATGGCCAATAGACAACCAAGCATATGCCTTTAGGCCATCATTACGTATTTTGCTGCCAGACACAACCTAGCTGATTTAGCGCTAAGGCAGTGCCATAGCCGTAAAAAGTTTTTAAGAGTGCTACAACCAGAAGGAGCTTCGATATGATCTATGGGGATGACGTATCGAATGTGCGATATTATCTATCGTACTCCACATCTGTTGTCGCTTCACCCGACATAAGCTGCTTGATAATCGCATCAATGCACTCTCCTTCAAACAACACTGCATACAGTGCCTGCACTAGAGGCATGTATACGTCTAACTCATTGGCTTTTTCTCTGACCGCTTTCAGAGTGTTAATGCCTTCAACGGCTTGCCCAATTTCTGCGACGGCCTCATCGAGCGTTTTGCCTTGGCCAATAGCATAGCCCGCACGGTAATTACGGCTCAAGTCGGATGTACAGGTTAAGATTAAATCCCCTACTCCGGCCAATCCTAAAAACGTCATCGTATTAGCGCCGAGCTCATTCGCAAAACGGCTCATTTCAGCTAAGCTGCGTGTGAGCAACATCGCCACGGTGTTTTTTCCGCAGCCTAATGCCGCTGCCATACCCGTTGCCAAGGCATAAATATTTTTGAGGGCTCCAGCAAGCTCTACGCCGTGGCGGTCTTCATTGGTATAAACACGAAAAGTACCCGATGAAAACACATTCGGCACTGTCGATAACACCTCAGGGTGCTCACTAGCGACTACGCTTGCCGTATATTGCTGTTTTACAATTTCTGCGGCAAAATTAGGGCCACTCAGCACACCCAGCTTCACATCGGGCAGTTCTTGCTCAAGCACTTGGCTCATAAGTGTAAAAGTCTGCCACTCAATGCCTTTTGTTGTACTCACCACAAGTGTACCAGGCGCAATAAAGGGGGCGGCTTGTTTAGCCACTTCACGAAATGATTGGCTAGGTATGGCAATCACCACAACGTCACAACCCTTAAGACAGGCTTTAATATCACTGTGAAATTCGAGTGAGTCATGCAAAGCATACCCGGGTAAATACCGCTCATTTGTTCGTGTTTCACGACAGGCTTGCGCACGCACCTCATCGCGAATCCACATTCTTGCGTGATGGCCATTATGGGCGATGATATTAGAAATCGCTGTGCCAAAGCTTCCACCACCTAAGATGGCAACATTTAATGGCTGATTTGTTTCACTCATAATTGCTAAAAGCTCTATTTTGCATCACCTTAACTGAGTGCAAGGTGCAGTTTGAATAATGTAGAAATAGTAAAAAGCCCTACCAGTTAAACCAGCAGGGCTTTTTACTATTGGGCGTATCGATCATTAGGTATTCAGTGCTAGCGCGCAGCAAGTGAATACCTAATGCTTAATTACCTAATTCTAGCAGCAACTTATTCAAGCGTCGGACATAAGCAGCGGGATCTTTCAGACTACCGCCTTCTGCTAGGCTTGCTTGGTCAAATAAGACTTTTGCTAGGTCAGAAAAGCGGTCTTCATCAGGCTCTTGGTCTAATTTTTTAACCAACACATGCTCTGGGTTCAATTCAATGGTCGGCTTAGAATCTGGAACAGCTTGCCCAGCAGACTCTAATAAGCGACGCATTTGTGCACCCATTTCATCATTCGCAACAACCAAGCAAGCCGGTGACTCAGTTAAGCGGTGAGTGATGCGTACTTCCGCTACATCATCGGTCAAGACAGACTTCATACGTTCAACTAAACCTTCAAGCTCTTTTTCGGCTGATTCTTGTGATTTTTTGTCTTCTTCTGACTCAAACGCACTCAGGTCTAGCTCGCCTTTACCGACATCTTGGAAAGACTTACCAGCGTATTCCATCAAATGGCCCATCAACCAATCATCAACACGATCCGTTAACAACAACACTTCAATGCCTTTTTTCTTAAAGACTTCTAAATGTGGGCTGTTTTTGGCGGTATTATAATTTTCGGCAACCACGTAATAGATTTTTTCTTGCCCTTCTTGCATACGCTCAATGTAACCATCAAGCGATTGATCTTGCGCATGAGACTCACTTTGCGTGGTACAAAAGCGCATGATTTTTGCGATTTTTTCACGGTTAGAAAAATCTTCTGCTGGGCCTTCTTTTAGCACCTCACCAAACTCAGACCAGAATGTTGTATATTTTTCTGGGTCTTTCTTAGAGAGTTTATCGAGCATGTCGAGCACACGCTTGGTTAGCGCAGATTTCATGCTATCGATATTGGGGTCTTTCTGTAAGATTTCACGCGACACATTGAGTGAAAGATCGTTGGAGTCAACCACACCTTTTATAAAACGGAGGTAAAGCGGCAAGAATTGCTCAGCTTCATCCATAATAAAGGTGCGTTGAACATAGAGCTTTAAGCCTTTTGCTGCATCACGGTACTGAATATCCATTCCCGCTTTAGCTGGCACATAAAGCAAGCTCGTGTAGTCGAGTTTACCTTCAACGCGGTTATGGCTCCACGTCAGTGGCTCTTGAAAATCATGGCTAATATGCTTATAAAATTCGCCATATTCTTCATCACTCACCTCACTGCGTGAGCGTGTCCAAAGCGCGGTTGCACGGTTGATGGTTTCAAACTCAACCTCTTTGATTTCAACTTCTTTCTCTTCACCGTCTTCTGCAGGCGTTTCTTGCTTTTCCATTATGATGGGCAGCGAGATATGGTCAGAATATTTTTTAATGACCGAACGCAAACGCCAGCCATCGGCAAATTCGGATTCGTCAGCCTTAAGGTGCAGTACAATTTCAGTACCACGTTGAGCGCGATCAACTGACGCAAGTTGATAATCTGCCTCACCGGCACTTGACCAATGAACACCTTGATCACTGCTATCGCCTGCGCGACGAGAGAAGACATCCACTTTATCAGCAACAATAAAGGCAGAGTAGAAGCCCACACCGAACTGCCCAATTAGCTGAGAATCTTTTTTCTCATCACCCGACAGATTTTGTAAAAATTGAGCCGTACCCGACTTAGCAATTGTCCCTAAATGAGAAATCACTTCATCACGATTCATACCAATGCCGTTATCACGAATCGTTACTGTATTCGCTTCTTTATCGAACAAGATATGAATAGACAGCTCTGAGTCACCTTCATATAGCTCGCCATTGGCAAGTGCTTCAAAACGCAGTTTATCGGCTGCATCTGAAGCATTCGAAATCAATTCGCGTAAGAAAATTTCTTTATTAGAATACAGTGAGTGAATCATCAACTGTAAAAGTTGCTTGGCTTCGGTTTCAAAGCCTCGAGTTTCTGTGGCAGCCTCTACGGTCATGGTGTTGCTCCTATTGGTTATGCCATAAATGGTTCTACAATAAATGGCTCTAAAAATGAACAGTACTGCAATGAGAATTTAATCAAGTTCAATGAGGCGATTCCTCCGCTAGGCATACAAGTATTACGGCAAAGAATCCCGCACTAACGAAGCAAATAACCTATGAGCTTAATCATAAAAAGTTATCTGAGCAGTAGATGGGGCTGGTAGAAGTGTTTTCAAGCCTTAATGCTAAAACGGATTAATTTGGTTTTTCTGCACGGCCTTGTGCTAACGACATCCTTGCAAAGAAGGTGCTTGGCTCTCGACCTCGTATTACTCGTAATGGCAGCGGTAAACATAAAAGTCTTGCTTGCCTTTATCCAAAGGCCCTTTGGCAACAATCGTATCACCTTGCATAACAGCCGCTTCATTTTTAGCGAGCGTCACCAACTCATTCACTTTGACAGCTTCTTTACGCTGGATACCCACAATGCTGTTAAGGGTTGAGGCTGTTGTAATGCCCAGCTTTTTACAATCCATGACAGCTTGCGGCTTAACTAACGCTACATGGTGTGCATCTTCTGCGGGTTTAACCCATGCGCAAGCGCCAGAAAATAGCGTAAGTGCAACAACTGCAGTAGTGGGTATAAAACGAAAAAAAAAGCACTGAGTCATAATCAGCCTCTGTTATGTTAAAAAGCCGCCATGTTAGCAAAAGGAACCACTTCGGCAAACGGGTTTAGGCGATGGACTTTAGGCTTTTAGACCCAGAGAAAAAACCTTAAGCATAAGTCGAGCCAAGAGAAGTTAGGCCATTAAAACAAGCGCACTGCCTGAGCGACCTTATTAGATGTGGCGCCGCTTGATGTGACATAGTTTGATTTAGCATAGCTTGATGTAGCAGCCTAAGGCTTGATATCACTTAGAGTCATTCGCTTTGAAGCAGCTCTTTTTGAGATGGTTCGTTTTGGAGGGGTTCGCTTTGAGACGAATCGCCCTTAGCGTAATAGCGCGCTTGCTTTGCCACAAAATCATGACTGCTAATGGATGGACGAAGATTGATCACAGGCGAAACGAGTTCACGCTGATAATTTACATCATGTAGCCTAGGCTTTTCATAGTACTTAAGCAGCACACTGGCAAGCATCAACAACGGCAAAATAGAGGCTAATAATGCCACACCAACCTTCCCCATTCGGGTTGCAAGGCGCACGCTCACATAAGCAGCTGCAAATAAGTACGCTGCCACAATAACAGGCTGAGCAAAAGACCAAAATACTGCCGACGCAAAATGGTACCGCAACCAAAGAAGCGCCCAATGGCCTATCAATAAAACCAAGAGCCCACCACACGCGACCACCACATGTAACGCAAAACGGGCATCACCACGGGATGATCGATTAATCAGAGACCAAAAACCGGCATATATCAGGCAAGCAATTGCTACATAAAAGGATTCAGTAACATACCGCGCCAAATGCTTTTGAAGCGGCATATCAAGGTAATTATCCAGCGCAAACAACATAACTAACACCGCCAATAGACTCAACGCCAAACGCCATTGATTGAGCCATCTCACACCTTGATGCCTAGCCGTCATAGCTCGTGCAGGCGGAACAGGCTGAAAGCCCTGCATAACTCTTAAGCGAGTGCGCCCTATCATAATGGTATCGCCACTGTGTAGCTGCGCGGTACCCATCACTCGAAACGGCTTACCCAGACGAGGCTCAATGCGAATACCATTGACGCTGCCCAAATCAATGCAAGTCAGCGTCATATCATCAGCCGAAACCACAAGCCTCGCATGCAGCGCATCGACGTAGGCATCATCTACAATATAATCTTGATCATAAGCCCGCCCAACATTTACTGTCGGCTGGTTAAAAGATTGAATGGCGCTCACCTGGCCAGAGCGGTTTATTCGCTCCAGTACAATTGCCATCGACTGAGAAGCCACTAAAGAATCTGGCGACGCTGCGCCGGTCAAAGCAGCTGACGTAAGAGAAGGCATGTTTGATGAATTCGTTAAGGCCATGATAGAACCTCAATAAAATGCGCCAAAAAGCGCTGCGATGTCTCACGGCTGACACCCGCCAACGTATAGTGACTCATGGCACCTGTTTTGGGCTGATCGGTTGAAACGGCCATATAAAAAACATCATAAAGGCTTGGCATATTTTTATACTGGCGCTGACAAAAACTGATGCGAGCAGATAGCCCGGCATCATTACGCACCTGCTGATCTGAACAAGTAAAATCCCCCAAGTGCTTCTTTGGACCATAATTGGCGGGGGATGCCCTGCCTGTATCTGCCGCTAAGCGACGATAAACACTGGTGGTTGGCCAAGTCGGGGCATCAAAAAGCATAAATTCATACTCAATAAAACCCGTATTGAAATTCTGATTCAGATAGATGTTTGCGCCGCTATGGCAACCTCGACTAATTGTTTCGGTTTTTTTCTCTTTGTCATCATAGCTATCTCCCCAACAATCCAACCATGGAAGGCTTGAACTTTGGATATTCACCTTACCCATTTGATGCGTTTTCCAATCATCTTCTAATGCAGCCCCAACCATTGCTGAGGTATGGCGATCGATTTGCGAGGCAAGCTCTCGCCAAAAGGTTGATGACGCAGGCTTTTGGGAAAAGGCCGTTGTAATGGATGCTGCCATTGTATTGGACG
>CALIUX010000215.1 GCA_938048505.1 uncultured Pseudomonadales bacterium | reverse complement strand
CGCGCTGTGCCAACGGGTAGTTTGTTGTAAAAGGCCAAAAAGTGCTGGGCGTCTTGTTCTAACCCATCCCACTCTAAGTTAGTAGGAACCCCTTGCTCTTGAATAAATACGCTCTCGCGAATGTATTCAAGCTCTTCAGCCGATGCAGGCCAGTACACTTGGTGTACTTTAATAATCGGTACAAGTGTCGGTGGATGATGGTGTGGTGAGGTATTCATTGTTTATCCACTGTCTTATAACGGCTTGGTCGCTGCTTGCATAGTCTTCTAGTTTAATAGCCTCATAGCGGCTAACGGCTTGAGCTAAGGATAGACTCGTTGTGTAACGTTGCCCATTAATAAACACTATAGCGCGCCGAGTGCTCTGATCATTTTTTGAAGTCTGATCTTCTAGTATATAAGACACACGGCAATCTGCTGCTAATACGTTGCATTGTGTAAAGGGCCCAGTAGCCACATCCGGTGCTTCACGCTTAGGCTCTGTCAGGTGTTGGCCTAGCCACTGCCCCACGCGTGCCGGTGTAAACAACTGATGACATTGCTCTGTGATATGACGGATAACCTCTTCAGGTATCAGGCCTGGGTCAAGGTTATTGACAAGAGACAAATCTCGATAGCGTTCATCGGCACTTAGCTGGCTGGCGATTTCTTCGCTCAGCTCAAGCAAAATATCACTATAAGAGGGTGCACGAAAGCCAATGGAGTAGGTTGTGCAATCATCACTGTGCGCAATGCCCCAATGGGCTTTTTTGGCGGGAATGTAAAGTAGATCACCCGGCTCAGCTAAATGAGCGGCTTCGCATTCGAAATCAGTCAAGATCTTGAGAGGGCAGTCTGACAGTATTGGTGAGGCTGAATGACATGTCTGGCCTAATTGCCATTGCCGTGAGCCAGTGGCTTGTAATAGAAAGACATCGTAGTAATCAAAGTGTGGCCCCACGCTACCGCCCTGTGGTGCAATACTGGCCATAATGTCGTCGAGGCGCCAGTTAGGAATAAAGCGAAACTGATTTAAAAGCTCGTGTACTTCGGGACAAATTTGATCTAATGCTTGAATAAGTACGGTGAAATGGCTGCTGGGTAGGGTTTCAAAGCGCTGCTCCGCTAATGGCCCGTGTTCTAGCTGCCATTCACTATGCATAGGGTCTGATGATGTCTGTTCGATTATCAGGCGTGACTCAACGCTGTCTTCGAGCGCCAAGCCAGCCAAGGTATTCCCATCAAGTGGGGCCTGCCAATCTTTCAACGCGCCTTTGATAAAAAGCGGCTTCTTTTGCCAGTAGTCACGCAAAAACGTTGTAACTGGCATATCCCCTAAATGAGTAAGCGGTCGGGCAGGCATATGGGGTATAACCTTATTTTGGTAAAGCAGTATTTGGTTAAACAGTATTTTGGTAATGCAGTATTTTGGTAAAGCAGTATATTCAGTCAAACCTAAATATGAATAAGGGCTTTTGATTGCAGCCCTTATTCATAAGCTTTTCTAATAAAAAGCTCTCACTCAAAAGCTCCCTATATCGCATAGAGGTTTTTGGGTAGTTTACTTCAGTTTGGCTAGTTGGTTGGGCAAATCATGAGTTTGCGCAATGGCGTTTCCAATGTAAGAGGCGGGTGTCATAGCCTGTAATTGTGCTTTTGCTTCAGCGGGAATCTCTAGCCCTTCGACAAACGCCTTGATTGTTTCTTGATCGATGGTATTGCCTCGTGTCAACGCTTTGAGCTTTTCATAAGGCTTTTCGATGCCATAACGGCGCATAACGGTTTGAATTGGCTCAGCAAGCACTTCCCATGCAGAATCAAGATCTTGTGCAAGGCGGTCTGCGTTAATTTGAAGCTTGCCAATCCCTTTTAAGGCCGCTTCGTATGCGATAAGGCTATAGCCAAAACCGACGCCCATGTTACGCAGAACGGTCGAATCAGTCAGGTCGCGCTGCCAGCGAGAGATAGGGAGTTTGGCGGCGAGGTGGCCAAATACCGCATTGGCAATACCGAGGTTGCCTTCGGAGTTTTCAAAGTCGATTGGGTTGACCTTGTGAGGCATCGTTGAGGAACCCACTTCGCCAGCAATGGTTTTTTGCTTGAAAAAGGCCATCGAAATGTAACCCCAAACGTCGCGGTTAAAATCGATCAAAATAGTATTGAAGCGTGCAATGCCATCGAATAATTCAGCAATGTAATCGTGCGGCTCAATTTGTGTGGTGTAGGGGTTCCACGTCAATCCGAGCGACTCGACAAATGCTTGCGCATTAGCTTGCCAGTCTGTTGTTGGATAAGCACTTAGATGTGCATTGTAATTACCCACTGCGCCATTGATTTTACCGAGCATTTGAACTTGGCTGATTTGCTGAATTTGGCGTTGCAAGCGAATCGCAACGTTGGCAAATTCTTTACCCATTGTAGAGGGTGATGCCGTTTGGCCATGTGTGCGGCTCAGCATGGGGATCTCAGCATATTCTGCTGCACAGGCTGCAATCGCATCAACAATGCGTTGCATGGTCGGTAGCAATACGCTGTCGCGACCAGCTCTTAGCATCAATGCATGCGATAAGTTGTTAATGTCTTCACTGGTGCACGCAAAGTGTACAAACTCAGTAATGGCGTTAAGTTCGGCATTGTCTGCAATGCGCTTTTTGATGAAATACTCAACAGCCTTTACATCGTGATTGGTTACGCGCTCTTCGGTTTTGATCGCCTCGGCATCACTCTCGCTAAAATTCGCTACGATGCTGTCGAGCAGTGCGTTGGCTTCATTGCTTAAGCTTGGGACTTCGGTGATGTCACTGTGTTGCGCTAACTGCTGCAGCCAACGGATCTCGACTTCAACACGGGCTTTGATCAAGCCGAATTCGCTAAAAATACCGCGTAAGCTGTCGGTTTTTGATCCGTAGCGGCCATCAATGGGCGATACAGCAGTTAAGGGGGTCAGGTTCATAGTGCTCACCAAGTTTAAAAAGGGCGCTATTGTAGAGGTTTTGCGCCGCATTAGCACCCCGAGGTTGCGCCGCACTGAGTCAGCGCGGCGCAATACTATAATTGAATACTATGACTAAGATACTATGGCTAGGAGCCAAGCGCTTTGGTAATGATCCTCTGTAGTGTCGGGGTGAGTGGTAAATTCAGAGCGGCTTCATGCCCTTTGTCCGACATTTTTGGCCATGTCTTTTGCACGATATCAATCAGTTTCTCTTCGCTATAACCACTTTTTATGGCAAAAGCTTCCATGTAATGCTCGATAAACACTAGGCAAATAACATCTTCTAAGCACTGTGTTTCGGGGTCGCGCTTGATGCCGCGTTTTTGAACTAAATAAGCCGTGCGTTCGCACTCTTCGCTATCGTATCCCGCTAATGCCATAAGCTCTGCGACACGTTTAGCGTGAAAGAGATTTAAGTTGGCGCGCCATTTCTTATAGCCTGCACGGCCTTCTGGGTACTCGCTTCGCAGGCTGGTCCAGCGTTCAATATGCTGACCTCGTGCTGCAATTTTGAGTGACTCCGAGGCGTTGGGTGCAAAAATATTTAATCGATCGACCATCCGCTGGCTATATAACAACTCTTTGGGAATATCTTTTCCATCAAGCGTTTCTAAATTAGGGTCTTGGCTATTGGCATGATCGATTGATTCGATCACCGTGTCATAGCGGGAATGCATGGTACTTCTCCGATCATTTAATTGTCGCGACGAATGGGTTTAACTCAATTGTTTTGTTTGACTATTTGCTTTCTACTAATTTGTTTTATTTTTTTCAGCAGGCTCTATTTATATCGCGAGTTGATGCCTTTGTATAAATAAATTTCACTGTTTGTTTGTGTTATAAAAATGAACTATTAAGTGTTGTTTCTTGATTAGTATCGCGACGTTATTCTCTATGATTTTTTGTCATAAAGAATTGTTTATAGGTATTTGATTATATAAAAAAGCGGGATATTACAAAATATTACAATTCTTTAGGGAAAGGTGATGACAGGTTCAAAGTTTTCTGAATGCCCACTGAACCACCTGCCAAAATGTATTATCTTGCATAGACGAATGCTTATCAGTATCTACTTCGGTCATTTTCTCTGTTTACTCTTTTATTTTCTTTTTGATCATATTCTAAAGGTTTAACAGCGAATATATTAAATCTGTTATCTATTGGGTCGAGGTTTGTTTTCATGAATATTAGGCTGTATGAGTCAGCGTTTACGTTGGTTGAACTGCTAGTGACAGCATCCTTGCTCGCGCTATTGCTTTTGGCTGTATTGCCTAGCACAGGCGGCTGGATGGCGTCTGCACGTATTCATGAGACGGGTACAGCATTGCAGCAGGCTATAGCCGATGCTAAAGCGCGTGCATTGAATAACCCTAATGGCATTGTCGGGCCGGGTAATCCAGTGGCTGTTATTTGCCAAAAAGCGGGATGGCTCGAGGTAAGAGCGGTGAAAAGTGAAATGGCTCTAGGCCAAAACCCTTGTGATGCTTTACATTCCGATCGTCTATGGCGCACGGCATTGCGCAGCGCCGTCAAGCTGGAACATGGAGCTGATGATGCTAGCATGCATGCTCTGAGCTATTTGTTTTTTGATAATCAGGGCCAGCTGGTAACTAATTTTTGTCCCGAGCGCTCACGTTGTGCCTCTCAGTCTCGTATACAGATAGCGTCGGTTAAGGCCAATAGCGACGCCACACCGTTAATAGTAAATGCGCTTTAGCGCTGTTATATCATCGCGTTTAGCGCACTCATACCTTTCTTGATTTATGACTGATGCCAGAATGGTTGCCCAATTGTGGGAGTGCTTGGGCTGGCCGTTTGCCGCTTAACCATCAGCCCCCCCTCATAAGCCGTGCGGCCTGCATCAATGGCTTGCGCAAAGGCTTTTGCCATCACTGGCGGCTGTTGTGCTTTGGCAACGGCGGTATTAAGCAATATGCCATCAAATCCCATTTCCATCGCTTCACAGGCCTGTGAGGGCGCGCCTAAACCCGCATCTACAATGAGGGGAGTGTGGGGTAAGCGCTCACGTAATGTGCGTAATGCGTAAGGGTTGAGTAGCCCTTGACCTGTACCAATGGGCGCTCCCCAAGGCATGAGCACTTCGCAGCCTACGTCGAGTAATTTCTGGCTTAATACCAAATCATCTGTGCAATAGGGTAAAACCTGAAAGCCGCGCTTGATAAGGGCTTCTGCTGCTTCAACCAAGCCAAACGGGCAGGGCTGAAGGTTGTAGTCGTCACCGATGACTTCCAGTTTGATCCAGCCTGTATTAAAAATTTCCCGTGACATTTCTGCAAGATTAATCGCTTCTTTAGCACTTTTGCAGCCAGCAGTATTGGGTAATAAGGTGCAACCCGTATTGGCAATGGCATCCCATATGGCTTTACCATCTTTATCTTGCGGATTTTGCCGACGCAGGCCGAGCGTCACAATGTCGCACCCTGATGCTTTGACTGCATCAACCATGATTTGAGGGGAGCTATAAAGGGCTGTGCCGAGCAAAAAACGGCTCTCGAATTTTTTGCCATACAGTGTCATAGTCATAATTAACCTCCCCCTACCGGTGTGACGATATCCAGTGTGTCGCCATCATTCAATATTGTTGTTGCATGCTGGCTTTTTGGCACAAATTCGCCATTACGCGCAACGGCAAACATATCGCCAACATCAAGCGTACTAAGCACTTCGGCAAGATTGGATTCAACTGTGGTGTGTTGATCACCATTAATACTGAGGGTGATATCAGGCATGACGGGGGGTGAACTCTTGTAAAAAACGGTCAATTAGGTGTGGTGCAAGTAAGTAGCCGTGGCGGTATAGCCCGTTAATACTGGCTGTATTCCAGCGATCGCACCATTCGATTTTAGGCATATTATCCATATAGCTTGGCCTAAGATTGGCGTCTAGCTCAGTAATGCGCGCTTCGGCAAAGGCTGGGTTGAGTGTGTAGAGTGCGCTACACAACTCCATCATCGATTGTACACTAACCGGCGAGCTATCTTCGCTTTCGATCTCGGTTGCACCAACAATAAAGTTATTGTTGGG
>CALIUX010000214.1 GCA_938048505.1 uncultured Pseudomonadales bacterium | reverse complement strand
TCTGACGCCAGTACACCCTCGCCTTCTTTTATAAATTCATCCATCATAATGCCCTTTTGATCAAAAATCGGGTCATCTAAAAAAGCCTTAAACTCGGCATAATCAGGGTGTACCGGTTCATGAATGGAGACATCACGGTATTCCGCTGCACTGTAAGTCCCCCAATTTACAATTTTTGAAAATTTAATCACATCTACATTCCAATCGGCAGCCAATGCAATTAACGCCTTCATATCACGCCAGTTATTCGACTGCACAACGTAGTTAATTTTAAGATGTAGATTACTGTACTGCGCTCGAATGCGCGCGATAAACGCCATACGCTCTAACAATGTATGCCATTTTGCAGGGTATCGATTAATCTCGTAAGAGGCTGGCCGGCCACCATCAATTGATACTTCCACCATTTCCACGCGGCCATGTAAATGCGCCATTTTTTCCCAACGCTGCTCCGTAAACAAAATAGCATTGGTATGTAAACGAAACTGTAAATTAGGGTATTTCTCCGCCACATCAGAACTCAGTAACTCCCACAAATGACGGGATGCAAAAGGATCACCTGAACCTGTTACATACAACGTGCCTAAATCTTCTGCAAATGAATCCAATATTTTTCGAATCATCACATCGTATTCACTGCGCTCACCCTTGGACGCCTGCATAATTTCGTCCCGACAAGAAGGGCATTGCAAATTGCATGAGCGGTCATAAGCGCAATTCATCGTCTTTGGCGCAGGCAAGTAAAGTTCTGGCTGCTGCACCGCTAACTGATACCCTGAATACTCTTCTTCATCCACGTATTTAATAGGGCTCTCTGGTGCATCAGGATCTGCTAAGTAAGGGCAATACTCTTTACTACAATAGGTATGACTACCATCAATAACGGACTGCCTGATCTTGGAGGCCAAATCACTGTGCCATAAGGAACGAGCCTCTTTTTCACTCACATTACCAATAGACTCAGGCAACCACCAAGGGCAACAAAGATAAAGCTCACCGCTGGCAGGCTGATTAAAGATTTCCATCCACTCAAAAGGTTTAGTACAAATTTTGCGCTTCATATAAGCTCCATTACTGTGATTTATGTGGCTAAATAGACTGAAAAAATATCGGTTAGATAATTCGTTATCTATATTGGCACATAAATTAATACTAATGGATTGAGCTATAATCATATTTCTTAATATAAAAGTGCTACGCTTATAAGCTGGGTGTCTTAGTCGTTGTTATTCCTAATAATGTCTATTAGTTAAGCTACAATGCATCGCAGCCTGTACTATGATTTGGAGTTAGCTTGAAAAAATACGCCCCTTTATTTCGCGCTGGTGCGGTAATGACCTACGTGACAGCCTTTTTAATAGGCTCGATTTATGCGCAAATGATCCCAACACTGAGTCTTTATTTAGTTAAGAGATACGGCTCGACACCTATTGAAATAGGTTTATTTTTTGTTGTACTTTCAGTAGGAACAATCGCTGTATCGCAAGTAATTGGAGTGTTAAGTGATCGAGGAATGAATAGACTGATACTGGTATGCGGAGGGTTGTTTGCCGGTGCAGCGGCTTGTCTCTGCTTTGCGCTGAGTCCCAGTTATTGGATTGCATTAGGATTAGGCGTTATTGCATTCAGTTTTGCTGGGATTACCCTACCCCAAATTAATGCACTGGGACGCGAATATGCTGATGAGACCATTGAACCTGAACATATCCCCTTGTACAACGCAGTACTGCGTGCAACGTTTGCGTTATCTTGGGTGGGCGGGCCACCTTTAGGCTTTATTTTGCAACATGCGCTGGGCGCAACATCTCACTATTTATGGCTGGCTGTAGCGCATGGTGTTGTAGGCTTTCTTGCTTGGTTTTTTTTACCTCGAGTAAAAATAAAAAAACAGCAACCGATCGCACCTCTCGATGAAAGAAATGCCACCACGCCCTCAATTCCTACAAATTTAAAAATTGCGTTTATCGCTTGCGCAATTTTGTTTGGCGTTAACCAAAGCTACATCATTGCACTACCGCTTTACTTAAATGAGTACTTAGGTATTGCCTCACACCTTACAGGCTACATAATGGGGACAGCCGCAGCATTAGAAATTCCTATTATGATAATGGGTGGCATTTTGGCTGCAAAAATATCGCTATTACCACTCATTCGTGTAGGTGCACTGGGTGCTTTCCTACTCTATCTGGGCATTTGGCTATCGAGCGGTTTGTGGCATATCATCGCATTGCAGGTTTTTAATGCTATTTTTGTAGGGTTTGTCGCAGGTCTGGGCATGACATGGTATCAAGATCAAATGCCCTCTTTAACGGGTACAGCATCTTCCTTGTTCAATAACGCCATTAATACAGGTAATGTTTTAGGTAGCTTAATCATTGGCATTATTGCTGCCTGGATTGGCTACCATCATATGTATGCGGCCAATGCAATGTTTGCTCTTGTAGCTTTGGCATTATTAGCTATCTGTAAAGATCACACTAAAAGCCTATAAAGCACTCAATAGTTTTGCTAACCCAACAAATAAAAAACCACCGATTAAAACGCTTAATGCCATAACACAAGCATTAAGCAAAACCCTGTTTGCACCTAACGCTTTGACGTTAACAAAAGGATAAGGATAAAAACCTGTCCAGACTCCATGCATTAACGTATATGCGGCATATACGATAGGGTAAATCATCCAGTAATGAACAAATTTAAACGATATGCTGGCTTTATCTATGTAAAGAAGCCAATAAATAAGCATCATAGCTGGAACAACAGCATGCACAGATAAGTCTGCAAATTTTCGTAACAAGTTCAGCTCCTTAATGCTGAACATCATATAATTACCGATACCTACAGTGACAATATAAAATGTTATAGCCGTGACAGCATTTGCATTATGAGCTGCTTCTCCTAGAACCCCTGAAATTTGCACCAAAGACAGAAAGGCCCACATCCCGACGAGTATGTTTGTAAGTGTTGTATAGTAGCTAAAAAATTTCCAAGTCGTTACTAGAGCATGTTGACCTTTGTGGTACATTCTTTAATCAATCCACATAGGTAGCCACATCATAGAAAATGCTAGGGCCACCATACTATGGTAATTTCTCGCTAATTTGTCATATCGAGTCGCTATAGCTCGGTATTTTTTGATCTTCAAAAAGGCATTTTCAACAAGGTGGCGGTACTTATATAAGCTATAATCACCAATCCATATGTTGATTCCCCTTTTTATTATTTGACCTTCTTGGGATTTCTGAGTCCCCTCCGGCGGCTTTAATAAATTCTCTAAGCTTGTCACTGTCATAGCCTTTGTCCGCAATGACAACAGCCGATTCAGGCGAGTTAGATATCAACGATTCAGCATGAACAACGTCATTTGCTTGCCCTCCAGACAGTTCAAAATGTACTGGCAAGCCACCGCTATCAACCGCTAAATGGATCTTAGTCGAATTGCCCCCACGACTATTACCGATATCTTGAGCTTTAGGTTCGGCTACGTTAGCTCCATCTTGATGGACTTTAGCAATACTGCCATCAATAAATAACCATTGTGTATCATGAAGTTTCGGTAAATGACTGAAGATACCGCTCATCACGCCCTTTTTTGACCAAAGGTTAAACCGGCAGAATACGCTGCTCCAGCCCCCAAACTCTGGAGGTAAATCTCGCCAAGGGATACCTGTTCGAAGGCGAAACAAAATTCCTTCCAGTGTCATTCTATGCTCAGGTTTATTATAGATGCGACCTGACATATGCATTACGCGTGATAAGAAATTCCAAGCAGCATCTGATAACATGAGTCTCGGCATTTGGAGCGGTTACTTTGATTTTGTGGTGAAACCATTATAACCAAACCCAATGCCGTTCATTTTTTATACTGGAAAGATCAACACGCTCTAGTTTACGAAGGTGGATTTAGACGGTTAAAGCGTGGTTGGCTGAACGCTCGCCCTCAATCGACTACTGTAAACTTGTATACAGTTTTGCACTTCTTGAGCTATTGGCCCTTTAGATGGTTAATGTTTTATGCATATAATGTTTGTAGAGCTATTCTCATTCAGCCAATTGAGAAACTCTGAAGGAATTTATTATTAGTAGCGGTAAACAGGAAAAAAACATTATGTTGAAAAAAATACTTTTAGCTTCTAGCTTATTATCATCTATGCTTCCATTATCGAAAACTTATGCTTTTGATAATCTGTCAGCACTTTCTACAGGGGAATGGCGGCTATTTTTTGAAAGCGCATTCGTTCCTGACAATCCAAACCTTGATGGCGAGACATTCGGGTTTGAAAGTCTAAACTTTAGACAGGGAGGGGTTTATAATGATTTCTACTCAGGTAATGATCGTTTTCATTGGCGCTTCATTTCAGATGGCAGTTATTGGAATATACGAAATGAAAGCACGGACCAATGCCTTGTTGCTAGTACTACCACACCAAATGTAACTCTTGGAAGTTGTTCATTGGATGGTGCTGAGTGGGCAATCTCAAATATTCGAGCTGAAAGCGCAGGGCGAGCTGGCCTGCACCGGTTACAGTCAAAAACCACGCGGAGGTATCTAGCTTATGGGGGTGGAGCGAATCAAAGCTCGCTTTCTGCCGATAATTCTCGAGCAAACATCTTCATTGAAAAAGCTGGTTGGGGCGACAGAGATCAAGCAACTCCAGACTACTATGTCAGAACTTTGCTGCTAATTTTAAGGGAAACTGATATACCTGCCCGAACCGTGGTGAATGGTACTAGCTCGCATAACGTGCCCGCCTCATCGGGAACTATTGATACGAGTACTGTAAACAACCTTCGTCGTTCTTATGAGAAGCACCTGCCTTCGTGGATAGCGCAAATCACAGACAATAAAGTCAATTTCACGACGGATGTCATAGAAACAAGCATACCTGTTACTGATATGGAGCTACAAATCCATTATTCAGAAAGTGGGGCTCCATCTTACCGATATTTACCTAGGGCTGAATACATTCAAGATCATGTCAATGCTCTTGTTAATAAAGGGCAATACGATGCTATTCAAGTGGCATTCACATCAGGGACAATGGCCGATGGTGGCTGGGGCTATAATCCTGCTGGCATACCTAATGCGTATGAAAAACACTCGAACTGGACCACTATTAATGCGCTCAATAATAGTAGCCTTTATACCTTCAAAACATATCGTGGAGATACGTCCTCAAAAAGTGAGCCTACAGAAGTATTTATCCATGAGCATCTGCATGTTTATGATGAATATATGCAATCAGTTCTTCCTCATCTCAACAAAATCCCCAACGGTGCGGTACATGGGGGGCATTTCAAAGGGTATGCGGGAAATAACAACCAAGATTCTGGTCACTTGCATTTTTATAGGGACTACTGGTTGGGCCGGATCGTGGGTGAGAATGGTAACTACGAAGGTCTCGGAGAAGCTGTATTCAAAGAAAGCCCTGTTCGAGTTTGGGCAGTTACCAAAAATAATTACTCTAATTTTGTGCATGCTGCCGGGAAATGCATATCTGCAATAGGCGATAATCATAAGCCAGCCGCTGGTGATAATATCGAGCTTTCCACCAACTGTGATACCTTAGGGCAAGCCTTTGATTTCACATCAAAAGGTCACATCAAGCACATAGCTAGTGGGCTTTGTGTTCGTCCAAAGAACGGTTTAATAAGTAGTGAGGTAAGGCTAGAATTCACCGATTGTAACGAACCTTTGAGTCAATTAGAGTTTGAAATCACTAATGGAAATAGTTTAAAACATCGCTCGTCAGGTTATTGTATTCATCCACTATCGGGTACTGCGGACCCTAATAATGGTACGCCCCTAGTTCTTTTCAACGCCTGCAATGAATCTCGACTTGAGTTTAGTTACCAAGAAAGACCATTAAATTTTGTACACTCTGATGGAAAATGTATTTCTTCTCATGCAGGACAAAGTAATCCGGCAAACGGGACTAATATATATTTGAAAAGTGACTGCTCTTCGGATGGTCAAAATTTCAAGTTGTTGGATAATGGTTCTATACAGCATGTTTCAAGTGGTAAATGTCTTCATCCTTCAGGAGGGTTTGCTGTAAATGCTATTCCCTTAGTGCTTTGGTCCGATTGTAATGGGAATCCAGCTAAACTTGCATATGAAATAACTTCATTTGGAAGTTTAAAGCATAAGAGCTCTGGGCTGTGTATACATCCATCAGGAGGAGCGCTAGCTCCAAACGAAAACACCAAGCTTTATTTGCATAGAGGGTGTGATGAGGAGCGGTTGCGGTTTGATTATATGGAAAATAAATAATATGTAGTAGCTCAGGCTTAATTTTGCAGTTACACGCCTTTCGATGGCACCTGCCAGTTTATGTCTGAGCTAAATTCTTTTCCGCTCATGTACGCCTCCCATTGAGTATTGTTTCGATGGGAGGCGCACTTCAGAACATTTTGCCCTGATGTGTTCATCATTGCTTGATCCCCACCGCAACGTCTGAACACCGCGTTAAACGAATATACTTAGTCAGCCCTGAAAACGCTGAAAGCATTATGTTTAGTGGCTTTGGCCAGGATTAGAGCTATGTAAATCGATCAAATTTCGCTATTCTGGCATAAATTCTTGGTCGATTTGCTCAAGCGTTTCCTATGCTCACCTTAGCCCCGCTAGGCCATCAAACCTCATTTTTTGGTGAAGATTTAATCAATCAGATCGATCCAAGCGATCCTCTTGTATTGCTAGAGCGTGTTGATCTTTGCAGCACATAAATTAATCAACCCACATGGGTAGCCAAGGCATTGAAAACGCGAGAGCAAGCATGCTCTGGTAATTTCTTGCCAATTTATCGTACCGAGTTGCAATGGCTCGGTACTTTTTAATCTTCAAAAAAACGTTTTCAACAAGGTGTCGATATTGATACAGACACCAGTCCATATGCTGATTGCCTTTCTTTTTATTTGACTTTCTGGGGATCTTTGAATCACTACCAGCCGCCTCAATAAAATCTCTTAGCTTATCGCTATCATAGCCCTTACCAGCAATAAAAACTTCGGCTTTCGGTGAGGAAGAGATTAATGATTCAGCATGAACAACATCATGTGTTTGCCCACCTGACAGCTCAAAATGAACAGGCAAACCACCACTATCAACGGCTAAGTGAATTTTAGTTGAATTGCCACCACGGCTTTTGCCTATCTTTTGGCTATCGGGGGTCGCTACATTCGAACCATCTTGGTGTACTTTAACAATGCTGCCATCAATAAATAACCATTGCGTATCATGAAGGCGCGATAAATAACGAAATATCACGCCCATAACGCCCTTCTTTGACCAAAGATTAAACCGACGAAACACGTCGTTGCCCAATGCCCAAACTCTTGCGGGAGATCTCTCCACGGAATGCCTGTACGAAGGCGAAATAGAATCCCCTCAAGTGTCAATGTTTGTTGTAGATGCGGCCTGTCATATACAGTACGCGTGATAACAAATTCCAGCTGGTATCTGATAGCATGAGTCTTGGCATTTGGGGTAGTTACTTTGATTTTTGGCGAAACCATTATAACCTAACCTAATCAAACCAAATGCCGCTCATTTTTTATACTGAAAAGATCAACACGCCCTAGTAAGCCATCTCGACCTTGATCAATTAGTTTGACATAGAAATTAACGATCAACCCTATGAGCACAGTAATTAATATGACTTTCTCCATATAAAAATCCATTTTCAATAAAACCTAACAATAATTTTATTTCCCACCAAGATAAAGTTAAAGCCTAGTTGCTTACATACTTTTTCTCACAGCTGACCTTAGCTTTAGCAGAAGTTTTATACTAACTTCCAGCAATAATAGAAGCAAGGGCATGACTCATTGACTAAAGACGCAATCAAAATGCTTTAGCTCTAGGGATTTTTCATGCGTTGGCAGGTTTAAAAGGTGTAGTTATAGAAGAAGGGTATTTAATGATGGGGCATGTTCATATATTTGAGCATTCCACCGGAAATATCAGCACCAAGTGCAGTAGGTTTTTTGAAACGTAAAAGTACGATTTCGATAGTGCGTCACTTATAAAGGTCGTCAGCGTAAGTTTATTGGAAAGGCTTTTTGGGCTAGAAGCTATATATATCGATGGTCAATCTTAATAAGGAGGTTGCTCGGGAATGTACTTGAAATCAAGATTCAACTGATACTCATCGTGATCAATTGAATCTTGAGGTGTAGCACCTTGGAGGCAAAATTAGGCCTTTCTAGAATCTAGGGAGTCACTTAATAAGCAACCTGCTCTGCCGAAGGTCAGTTAACTAGCTATAGAAGCTATAAAAAACCATTAATCAGCCAATAACGTCACGTCAACTTTGGATGACTTGAGCATATTAAGTTAAGTTAGATCAGCCAGCGGCCCTACGTTATTGAACTCACCGATACCGTTCTGCTGTAAACCAAAAGCATTCAACATAGAAACAAGTAACTGAGCATGGTTTGTTTGTGAGCTTTGCTGAATATAGCGCCCTGTTCTGAAGTAGCCTTGACAACTACCGGCTGAAACAAAGGGAATATCACTACGTGAATGGCTGTTGCCCTTGCCTAATTCATTACCCCATATTGCGAAGCTGTTATCTAAAAGGCTGCCGTTACCTGAAGGGTCTGGCGTATCTTTGAGTGACTGTACTAAGTACGCGAACTCACCGGCATACCATGCATTTGTCTTGATCAGTCTCTCTTTAATGCCGGCATCAGAATCTGGAGCATGAGAACGAGCATGGTGATTACCGTCCTCATCGATATGAGGGTAACCAATATTGCCAAAGGCTTGGCTATATTGCAGTGACGCGACGGCTGTTCGATTACACGCAAAGGATGAAACCATCATATCGATAAATAGCCGCCCTAATTTTTCGACATGGCGATTATCATTAAAGCGAGTAATATTACGAGTATCGCGGTTAGGGACTTGGCAAACTAAGTCGGAGTCATCGGGTGCTTGCAGTGCGCGCTCGATATCCCTCACCGAATCAGTGTGGCGCTCTAGCTTAACCTTATCTTCGGCCGACAAAAAGGGCCGGACGCGTGTCATATCTCGAGTAACGGCATCGAGTACACTCTTTAAACGCAGATTTTTATCACGCAAAGCAGCCTGCTCAGCACTACCCGCGTTAAAGTCCCCATAGAGACGATCAAACGCATCATAGGGATTTCGCTCAGGCTCTATCGGCCGATTACGGCCAGCATAAATCATTCTCGCTGTAGCATCATTCCTGACGACTTTCACTCCATATTCGAGAGAGCGAAAACGCAGACCTTGACTGGCTGTTGGCGCAATCACTTGATCAACCGATGGGCCAGCAGCAAATGCGAGGCCCTCTTCTGCATCCTCCTGGCCCGGTAAAGTATTGGCAGCTAAAAGTTCAGCACCCGTCCATAAACCAACAATGCCACGTGCATGGGCATCGCCGACGCCACTTATTCGATTTTGCATGCCTTTGAGTATCAAGAGCTCACTTTTTAGGCTCTCTAAAGGCTGCAGGATGCGTTTCAGCTGAAAGTTATTGCCATTGCCAGAAGGGAAAAACTCAGAACCAATTGTCCCATTCGGTGAAAACATTAAGAGAAGGCGTTTCCTGGCGCTCTCTTGTGCACCAAGACTCGGCATGTAACTTAAAAAAGGCAGACTCGCACTGCTCGCCACCATTTTCTGAAGAAGGCGGCGTCGGTTTGTTTTTAAAACGATCATAGTATCAACCTCAAGCCTAACTACGGTAATTTTTTGTAAAGGAACATTGGCGTTTGAGTTGCTTCAACGAGCATTTCTTTCAAGTTCCAATCTTTGCTTTCAAGAGTCTTAACCAACCAATCGATAGAAGGTTGCTCAGCCGCACTGGGTATACGTTGCGTGGCATAGCCTAAAAATTGCTTAGCTATACAGGCTTTAACATTGTCTAAAGAAGCCAGGTATTCATTGAGCTCGGCCAAACCGTCAACCTGAGCAGAGCTATTCTCCGCATCACGAGCGAAAACCGTCCCAAATGCATCGATCGATAAGCCAAAGTGTTCTGTTCGATAGCGACCTAGCGCGTCAAAATGTTCCATTGTTGCGCCAAGATCATTAATCAATTTATGACAGAAAGCACACTGCGTGGGGTCAGACGTTATGCTATCGAGTACTTCACGCGCTCGTTTTCCATCGGGGTCAATACTCTGCAGATCAGGAACTTCTTCAGGCGGTGGCTGAAAACCTGCACACAACAATTGCCTATTAACAAATACTCCACGCTCAACGATTGATGTTTCGATTGGGTGCGCTAAGTTAGTTAACATGGCTGGCTGACCCATAATACCAGTCCGTTGATTACCAGCAGAACCACTAGTGGATTGCACAACGATATCGTTCGAATTAGATGGAATGCCTGTAAACGATGCTAAGGTATTACTGTTACCAACCAATGGGGCTGTTAGTAGATCGTTGAGTGTTCCGCCACCCGAACCAAAAACAACCTCCTCAACAAAAGCATCAAAGCCTTTTAACATTTCTTCTGCAACGGTCTCATCGAAATTGACGCCGTCAATATTCTTCTCTGCTTCTGCCAGCCGTTCAAGGTGCAACCATTGACGATAAAAGTTTCTAAACCCTCGTCTGGCTTTTGCATCGTTCACCATGCGTTGAGCCTGCGCCTTGATCTGGGCCGGTGTAGACAATAGACCAAATTCCGCAAGTTCAAGTAATTGAGCATCTGGCGCACCCGCCCAGATGGCTGACGCCAAACGAGTAGCCATTTCATAGCCCGTAACCGGTACGGTCACACCTGGACGCATACCAGAACCCACCGAGTCAAAGCGGTAGAGAAAACTAGAAGACTGCGCAAGCATTTCGTGAATGGCTTGTATTGCGATTTCATCTGAAAGGTTCGCCGAAACCTCTTGGTAAACGTCTTTCAAAATATTTTTCAGCTCATCGGACACTGGTCGCCTAGTGTAGCGCTGGCCTATTTCGCTAATATAACTAGAAAGGCAAATATCGTTTGAGCTCGGATCACAGTCGAGATTGTCAACCAATTCATCTCTTTCTGCAGCTGCAACCGCCGCCCCAATGCTTTGAGCCGCATTGTTATAGCGTTCAACTCCCAGTGTGGTGGTGTTAATGCCTACCTCATAACCAGAAGTAGGATCACCGCCTGGCAAGGTTAAATCAAAGATATTGCCAGGAAACAAATCAGCAATCTGGTTAGCATACTCAAACCGCGATATATGGGTGAGACTCTGTGAAACGACACTCGGAGAAATATCGATTTGCCCGGAGTTATTGTTTGGTGAAGGGTAGAAGACCGAACGAGATTCTGCACCAATTGAAACACCTTGGGCATCATCGACTGCTTTCCCATCAATACGAAAATCACTGAATACAGCACGTGCGGTGCGGCTGCGGGTATTTGATGTTAAGGCAAGGCCTACATGAACAGTTTCAGGCAAATCAAGTGTTTGCTCGCCTAAATCAGTCCAAGACCCGTCTTTCGTTCGAGCTTCTGCTTTAATTACATTACCCGTGCGGGTTAACCGGATCATACCAGGCGCTTTAATTTCGGGTTTGATGCCAGCATTATCGCCTTCAGTTACCCTCGCAGTCCTGCCACCATCCTCTAAGCGCATTGTGTAAAGTGCGCCCATATCCACACCAAACAATGCAAATACATTTCTAGAGTTAGCATCCAATGACGTACGGATCATCAGCCCAGCTTTGGTCCATCGATGTGTGCGCTCAACGGAGTCAAGTGTGACTTCAGCAACAAAGTCGCCACTATGTTCTACCTGGGCAAAATGAAATTCATCAGCGGTTCCCCAAGTATCAATACCTTTTGCGTAAAGCACATAGCTAGGCGAGCGGAAGTGGGCAGGAAAAGACGCTGTTTTATTGGTAATTGAGTAAAGGCGGTAATGGCCTCGATCGTTATCGGCATGCTGGTAGCTGTTTGACTGGCCTGGTAATAGCGCAATAGACTCCCAAGACGCGGCCTGTTTATTCCAGCGCTCAAGGGCCCAAGAATCGGGCTTTTCTTCGGGCAGAATCCAGCTAAGGTTTGCTGTGCCATTCTCAAACGCGATGGAGCCTGATGGCGCTGCTAGGTTAGCTGTGGTAGTTGAAGAAGCAATACCCTCATAACCTTCGAAGTTATTCACGATATAATCGGTGATCTTGGTGGAACACTCTAAACCGCACTTCTCAGGCGAGTTTGTTGGCATACTACTTTCAATACGCGAAATCAACGCTTCCTGATTGGCGCAGCTTTTACAGCTGGCCGGCACTAATCGGGCACCGAGTAAATCGGTTGTTTGTTCGCCATCACCGTGACAGTCTGCACAAAGGTTATCGTATAACTGCTCACCCGATAAATTGCCTTCATAACCTTCAAAGAAGTCAAAGATATAATTCGCTAGCCGAATGCCACAATCCAGATCACAAGCGACCTTATTGTTAGGTGGCATTTCTGCTTCAATGTAGCTCGCCAATTCATCAACCGTTGTACATTCATCACATTCCAAAGCGGTCAAGGCGCCTGCTTCAACAACGCCAATGCCATTACCATTCTCATCACCGTGACAACCCAAGCACTGAGCACTGTACAAGTCGACAACTTCAGCATCGGCTTCAGGGCAGCCATCACTGGTATTAGCCCCTGCTTTGTTAGGACATTGGTCGGCAGCATCGGGAATGCCGTCATTATCACTATCATTATCACCGCCACCGTTATTATTTGAAATGGCAGCACCATCATTGCTCGTTACTTTAATCCCAGAAAGCTTAGCGTTGTCAACATTGCTTTCAAAGGCTATTGTCAGTAGGCCATCGTCAACTTCGATATCACCGTAAATCAACCTTGCAGGTCTGCGTCGTTGGTTAGAAGCTGCAGCAAAAATATCGAAGTCGTCAACAACAAATTTGTCTTCAATCCAAATATCAAATGTGCGCAAACCAGCTGCTTGGTGTTTGGCTTCCGTGAATAATAACTCTACCGTATAAGAACCCGTTGTTACGGGCAGATTGTATTCAAAATCGCCATAGCGCTCACTTTGATAAATCACATCATCCGTTGTACCTTCAACGGCAAAGTCCCTATCGAGAAACTCGCTTTCGCTAAAAAAAGCATCTGCGCTAAAAGCGGTATTATCGCTAGCGACATAGGCATCACCACCAACATTAATGGCATAGACCACCTCGCTAGGTATTGGGCTACCATGAACCACGACCTCAGCAATGTGTAAAAAATTCTGCCCAACTAACTGGACTCGCACATAACGCCCCGCTGTATTCACTTGAAGCTCTGTCGGCTGTGCCGCTTGGCCTGGCATACGCAAAGCAACCACACCAGGCTGATCAAGTGTTTCCTGGAGGTCTTTTGAAACAAAGGGGTCTGCAGAAACAAACACATAAAAGTCACTTAATCGATCTTTACAGCAACTCGCACGGTTATGGAGGTCAATCGTATTAATCTGATAGAGGCCCTCTAAATCAACTTCCCACCAAGGGCTGGTGTCTCGTAACGTAGTGCTGAAGTCATTAAGTGAACCATTGACTGCTTTGTCGGCAGTAAAATCACCATTAAAATCACTCACCTGCGTCGCAACTTTACCAAGGGCTAAGTTAGTCTGTGGTGGGTTTGAACTACTGGCGCTACTCGAGCTCTCGGCGCTATTGGTAGAAACGGCGCTTGAAGAGACTGATGATGAAACTGGTATAGAGGAAGCCGGTGTAGATGAGGCAGGTATAGAAGAGAGCGGTGTAGAAGATACAGGGGCCAAGCTGGAAGAGATAGGGGCTGAGCTTGCCGGTATGCTGGAGCTGCTTGGATCGGGACTATTACTGCTGACAGAGTTCGATGAGGTAGTATCAACCGCACCACCACAAGCAGAGAGTAACGCACCTAGCCCCAATGTAATTAAGGCCTTACTACTACCTTTGGCGATTAGATGTTTTATTTTTAGGGGTGAAAAGAGCATAAGGCCTCCAATAACGCTATATTGCAAAGCAGTTTAGCGGATAAGCGAAGCGGATTAATAGTTCTACTCGTGGTTGTTTTTATACCAAAAGCCTTTTCTTTGACTTGATCGACACTATAAGAGTCGATCAAGCACCAAACAGCAACCTCTCACTCTACCTAGAACAGAAAAAATATTTTTATTCTGAATAATTACCGGTAAAAGTCCATTAGCTATCATATCGACCTTGTAGTAGCACACTCTCCTCGATGTTTGCTTTTCACTTTTGGTGGCTGGCGAATATAGCTTAGCCTCTCATCAATTTTTTTACTCACAAAGAGTTTGCAAGCCCTCTAGCTTGCCTATCATTTTTAAACCTAGCTACTTCGGATAAAGGAGTACAAAGAAGAAATACTATAAATGTAAATCTCTTCATAGTTAACCCCTATTTTCTTGTTCGAATGCCTTATCAAATACACATCAATACAGGTTAACGATATATCCAAGCAAGAGCCTGATCAAAGGGTTGAAAAGATGCAATATGTTGATGATGTTTAATTTTATTTCCCACCAAGACAAAATTAAAACCTAGTTGCGCACATGCTTTTTTATCCCAACTGCCATCACCAAAATAGGTGCACGGATAAACATTTTGACCTATCGCTTTAGATGCTGCGCATTTCATTATTTCGACTCTTGAAATATGGTCATTTGATGAAGCAATTGGGATTGAATTAATCTCTATTCCAGCTGACCTTAACTTTAATGCAGCGCTTTCGTACCATCCTCCAGTTGCAATAGAAACAATGACATTACTCATTGACTGTAGGTGCAATAAAAATGCTTTAGCGCCAAGAACCTCTTGAATAGGCTGAGCTGATATGGCCTGCGTTAACCTTTCGATAAAAACTTGCTTTACTTTTTCCTCAGCATCTTTTTTATCAAAGACCCCATACTCCTCAAAGACCTCTAAGAGAATTCCAGAGTCTGTAACATGATGATAGCGCCCCCAATCTGCATTTAGAGCAATCCCTGTAACATCTTAAACTGCCTTACAAAAAAGGTCTGAATCCAAATCATACGATTCAATTAATGTACCATCAACATCAAACATAACATGGTGCAAATTGGACCTCCTCTTCGTTTTCAGCCTCACCATTAATAAATAGCAAACTTTTTAATGGCTCGCGGATTCAACTCGTAAGTGCAGCTCAAAGT
>CALIUX010000213.1 GCA_938048505.1 uncultured Pseudomonadales bacterium | reverse complement strand
AGCAGACCTTAAATCAATCACCACTCACTGATGACACCATCAAACGCTACAAATCAATGACCGAGACGTCTCTCGCGCAGTTAGCACAAGAAGAATCCCAGCAACAAATTCCTTTTGAAGACTTTCTAAAACATTACTATCAGCAATATAACGACTGTCAATTGGAGCTCAATGCGTAAAGCGTAAGGGATAAAAGCGGCAAGCAGAACAAGCAGGCTCGTAATCACACAATAGACAGCATTAATACAGCTCGCTGTATAGCCTGATATAATGGTCACTTATCACTGACGCCACCAACGACGGTCTAGGCTTTTTAATACGCCATACCGAGTCTGCGTACCACTATGGTATGCAGCGCCTAATCGAGATAACATGAAACAGCCTGAAAATCGCCATCGCGCGCGCAAGCGCTTTGGCCAAAACTTCTTACATGATCAGCACATCATTAGCCATATTGTTCGCTCCATCAGCCCAAAAGAAAGCGATAACATCGTGGAGATTGGGCCCGGTAAAGGCGCGATTACAGCGCTGCTATTAGATGCGTGTTCACGGCTCAATGTAGTCGAACTAGACAGAGACTTGATTCCTATTTTGCTACAGCAATTTGGGCATCTTGAAGGCTTTAACATCAACCAAGCCGATGCACTGAAGTTTGACTTTGCAACCTTAGGCTCGATTGAAAACCCTTTACGTATTGTGGGCAACCTTCCTTACAATATTTCTACTCCCTTAATTTTTCACCTTCTTAGCTATTCGACTTTGGTACGCGATATGCATTTCATGCTGCAGAAAGAAGTGGTATTACGTATGGCTGCTCAGGCAGGCGACAACAATTATGGGCGTTTAAGTATCATGACCCAATACCGTTGTGCCGTGGAGCATCTTTTTGATGTCGGGCCTGAATGTTTTGATCCTAGGCCCAAGGTAGACTCGGCTATTGTCCGGCTCACACCCTACGAAAAGCCCCCCTTTCCAGCCAGTGATGAAAAACTGCTCGACAGCGTTGTACGTACAGCCTTTAGTCAACGCCGCAAAACATTGCGCAATACGCTCAAACCCTTATTGACCCATGAAGAGCTCATACAATTAGACATAGACCCAGGTCTAAGACCCGAAAATCTATCACTAGAAACCTACGTTAGCATTGCCAACTATCTTGATAAAAAGGCCGCATAATGCCCACACACCACGATGTAACGGATGCCCAAGCATTAGCTCAGCAAGTCAAAATCGACGTTGTCACGCACTATCTATCAGCACAGTCTAAACCCACCAAAAAGCACTACGTTTTTGGCTATACCATCACGATCGAAAACAACAACACTGAATCAATCCAACTGATGGATCGCCACTGGAAGATTACAGACACTAACGACCAGCTCAAAGAAATTCAGGGTGATGGCGTCATTGGCAAACAGCCTATTATCGAGCCAGGCGAAAGCTATACCTATTCAAGTGGCGCCATACTCGATACTGAAGCTGGAACAATGGAAGGCATTTATGGCATGCATGATCAAAACGGGGAACGATTTGAAGTAGCCATCCCGCTGTTTGTCCTAATTCAACCACACAAACTGCACTAAGCTGTGACACATTGGGCCATTGGTGACATACAGGGCTGTAGTCAGGCTTTTTTTCGGTTAATGGAAAAAATCGCTTTTTCGCCATCTCGCGACCAGCTTTGGGTGGCGGGAGACTTAGTCAATCGAGGGGAAGATAATGTCAGCGTTCTGCGCCACCTTCGACAGCTTGATCACAGCGCTAATATCGTGCTCGGCAATCATGACCTACATTTATTGGCAGCCAGCGTGGGCGCTCGCAAACTTTCGCGAAAAGACACTCTGCATGATGTGCTCAATGCACCCGACAGCACCGACTTACTACACTGGCTAAGACACCAAAAACTGCTTTACACGGCCAGTGTCAGCACCCAACAAGCGCCCAAAAACGCTTACGATGCAAAAGAAAAAGCTCAAAAATATTGCATGACGCATGCCGGCATCCCGATGATTTGGCGTGTAGAGCAAGCAAAGCAGTATGCGAGAGAGGTTGAGGCCTGCTTACAGCACGATGATACCGCCACGGACTTCTTTTATGCGATGTACGGAAATACACCCGCAGCCTGGCAGGAGACACTTGCCAGCACTGACCGCCTACGGACCATCACCAACTACTTCACTCGCATGCGATTCATACGCCAAGACGGCTCGCTGGATTTTGACACAAAGGAAAGTATTGGCGAAGCGCCTCCTCATTATCACCCTTGGTTTGACTATGCGCGCCACCTCGATGACAGCGCCTATCACTTCTTATTTGGACATTGGGCTGCTTTAGAAGGGCAAACCCATAAGCACCACATCCATGCACTCGATACAGGCTGTGTTTGGGGAGGAACCCTAACGGCAATGAACTTACATACCCAAGAGCGCGTCTCAGTCGCTGCAACATTTTAAAATAACTACATCTTAAAATAACTGCATCTTAAAATAACCACACCTTAAAGTAACAACGATTTAGAATAACGATAAAACAACACAGATTCAGCGATGCTCAATAAGCATCTCCAACCCAAAACAATACTGTATTTACGTTCAACTCATCAGCCAGCCAGCGGTTTTTATCTCAAAATGGCGCATAAAGACCCGAATCACTGGATTTTTTTAACTGAAAAGCTAGAGTTCTCGTCATTGAGACGTAAATGAGGGACATCACCATGCACCACCCGATATTTTTTATCGACCGCCGAAAAGGCGAAGATCGCCGAGAAGATAGCGACCCTTGTCAAAATATGGACATTGACCTATTCCATCGTAAACGCCGGAAAAGCAAAGATCGC
>CALIUX010000212.1 GCA_938048505.1 uncultured Pseudomonadales bacterium | reverse complement strand
GTGAGCTTGACATCACACGTCTCCGTCAGGGCTTTTAACCCTTCAATGGCAGCTGTTAACTCCATTTGATTGTTAGTTGTATTGTGGGCACCACCGTATAAGTGTTTTTCATGCTCACCAAAGCGCAGTACTGCACCCCAGCCGCCAGGCCCTGGATTACCCTTGCAGGCACCATCGGTAAAGAGTTCTATGGTTTTCAAATGCGTCTCGTTATTACAGATTAGATCCATCAGTTTTTTTGTCTTGCCGCTTCTTAATAATGCGCGCGGCATTTTGCGGTGCAACCGGCTGCGGCGCGATTTTAACACCTTTTCGCACACCTTTAAGCAACCCCGCATCCCACACCGGCTTAATGGGGCGAACAGATGCAATACTTTTACGCGCAACAAGGCAATAGAAGTGGCCAAAAGGCTTTTGAATATGGCGGTTAATCCGCGCAGGGAGGTGCAACGAAATAGGCAGCTTGCAGTGACTCGTATACTGCGTCACCACATCAAACCCTAACAGTTTAAACCAATCATTTAAGCGGTGGCGGCTCAAGCTATGTCGCTTCCAAATCTCATTACTCGATGCAATCTGTGCAAACGGTTTGACTACACCCGTCAAACTTACGGGGTTAAACCCAACAATCACGAGGTGACCGTTAGAGATGATGATTCGGCTCGCCTCATTCAGGAGCTGATGGGGGTTCTGTGAGAAATCTAAGGCATGGTGCAAGACGGCCACATCAACACTCTCGTCGGCTAAGGGAAGCGCTTCAAACTCACTCACCAGATCACTGCTTTCACAAGAAAGCCCAACACGAAAACGGTGCGCAATACGGCTACTCTGACAAACATTCGCTGCGGGCAAGGCACTCAATTGCACGATATGGTAACCAAACAAGCAGCTCAACGCTTGATCAATAGCGCGCTGCTGCTGCGCCAAGACCTTTTTACCTGCAGGGGAATCAAACCAGCGTTCCACCACGGCTGCAGAGGCCGCAATACCCGAAACAGTTTGGCGACGATGAATAGTCTGAGCAATATGCTGTAGTATCATCTTGAGTCTCCCGGCTCGATTGGCAACCTTAAAAGCCTATCTCTTAAAGACCTATACTTTAAAGACCTATACTTTAAAGACCTATACTTTAAAGACCTATGTCTTAAACTTTTAAAGACCTAGCTCTTCCTCAACATTATCGTGCCGAAAACACAAAGAATCTAGCTAACAACGCTCATTTCATTCAGCGTAAAGGATTCAATCGCTCCATCAGTAGCCTTGGCGTATTCAGTCACATGCGCACTCTTGATATGCGCCTGCCACAATTCGCGCGAGGCCCAGTTCTCATAGAATAAAAAATGCGCAGGATTGGCATTGTCTTGATGAAGATCATAATCAATACACCCCTCTTCTTTGCGGGTCGCATCAATTAGTTTAAGCAACTCAGCCTTCACGTATTCAATTTTGTCTGCTTTCGCCGTGATATTGGCAATAACTGTTAGTTGTGTCATAGATATTTTCCGACTATTTGAAATCATTAAGAGCGGCTTTTGGCCTGCTTTAGCTGACGGCTGAGCATCACTCAATCAGGCTCACTTATCAGGCGCTTCGTATAAATTCGTATGAAGAGGTTGGGGATTATCTAAATACTCTTCACATGACCCTTCTCATACGAGCCTTCGCATTATCCTAGCAGCATATAGCAAAGCCCTGATCTCAGCCGGTTTACCAACCGATAATCTAATCTAATGCGTAGTTTCACTAATCTTCAATACCGCCTATAATCGATCGTTTTTCCACGCAGAGCGCGTCCGTATCGCGCACCACCTCGCTACAAGGCCTGAGATTTAACGGTAATGAACGAAAATTACAATCCATCTGAAATAGAACAAGACGCGCAACGCTACTGGCACAATAACGATAGCTTTTCGGTAACGGAAGATCCCAATAAAGAAAAGTTTTACTGTCTTGCCATGTTCCCTTACCCCAGCGGCCGACTGCATATGGGGCATGTGCGCAACTATACGCTAACAGATGTGATTGCCCGCTTTCAGCGCATGCAAGGAAAAAACGTTTTGCACCCCATGGGCTGGGATGCATTTGGCTTACCAGCCGAAAATGCAGCCATCAAAAACAATACTGCCCCAGCCGCTTGGACATACAGCAATACCGACTACATGCGTGACCAACTCAAAGCACTAGGCTTTGGCTTTGACTGGAGCCGCGAAGTCACTACTTGCAAACCCGATTACTACAAATGGGAACAGTGGTTTTTCACACGCCTGTATGAAAAGGGCTTAGCGTACAAAAAAGTCTCGACCGTTAACTGGTGCCCAGAAGATGAAACCGTACTCGCTAACGAGCAAGTCGAAGATGGCTGCTGCTGGCGCTGTGGTCACACGGTTGAGAAAAAAGAAATTCCCCAATGGTTTATTCGCATTACCGATTATGCCGAAGAGCTGTTGAATGACTTAGATAAGCTGCCTAACTGGCCTGAACAAGTCAAAACCATGCAACGCAATTGGATTGGCAAAAGCCAAGGCGTTGAAATGCGCTTTGATTTTGACCAACCTGTTGCAGAACATACCGGTTTTGAAGTCTACACCACTCGCCCTGATACCATTATGGGTGTGACGTATGTGAGTTTGGCCGCCCAGCATCCTATCGCTTTGGAGCTTGCCAAAACTAATCCGGAGCTGGCTGACTTCATCAACCAATGTAAAGAGCAATCGGTTAGTGAAGCCGATATGGCAACAATGGAGAAGCGCGGGTTTGATACGGGCATAACGGCACAACACCCAATTACCGGCGAACCCGTTAATGTCTGGGTCGCCAATTATGTATTGATGGATTATGGCTCAGGCGCGGTCATGGCAGTACCGGCTCATGATGCTCGTGACTTCGAATTTGCACAGCAATACAACATTGCCATCAAGCAAGTTATCGCACCCCAAGACGGCAGCGAAATCGATATTTCATCAGAAGCGTTCACAGAAAAAGGCATGCTCGTTAACTCAGGTGAATTTGATGGGCTCGATTTTAATGGCGCCTTTACAGCAATTGTTGATGTTCTAGAAGCCTCTAAAAAAGGCCGCGCCACAACCAATTACCGCTTGCGCGATTGGGGCGTTTCACGACAGCGCTATTGGGGCACCCCGATCCCCATCTTTAATTTAGCCTCAGGCGGTGAAATCCCTGTACCCGCACACAAGCTGCCCGTGTTACTACCAGAAGAAGTTGAGATGGATGGCGTGCAGTCGCCCATTAAAGCCGACCCTGAGTGGCGCAAAGGCAATATTGACGGGCAAGCCGGTGAGCATGAGACAGACACATTCGATACCTTCATGGAATCAAGCTGGTACTACGCCCGCTATACCAGCCCCAATGCCGACAGCATGCTCGACCCCGACAAAGCAAACTACTGGCTACCCGTTGATCAGTATGTAGGCGGTATTGAGCACGCCATCTTGCACCTTTTGTATGCGCGATTTTTCCATAAACTCATGCGCGATGAAGGCTTAGTGGCATGTGACGAACCTTTTGAGCGCTTACTCTGCCAAGGCATGGTCAACGCTGAGTCATTCTTTATAAAAGAAGGCGGTCGCACCGAGTGGGTTGCCCCAGACAAGGTACGTGTAGAGCGTGATAGCAAAGGCAAAATGCTGAATGCCTTTCATCAAGAGACAGATCAGCCACTTGAGTTTGGTGGCGTGATTAAGATGTCTAAATCAAAAAACAATGGCGTTGATCCAGAGCACGTAGTGCGTGAATACGGGGCCGACACCATCCGCTTATTCAGCATGTTTGCTGCCCCACCCGAGCAAAGTTTGGAATGGACTGATGCCGGCGTTGAAGGCGCCAGCCGCTTTATTAAAAAGCTTTGGCGAACAGTGCATCAGCATTTGGCAGCGGGTGAGCCTGGCGAGCTGATCGTGGATGCACTCTCAAGCGTGCAAAAAGATTTACGACGCAAAACCCATGAAACCATTAAAAAGGTCAGCGATGACTTTGGTCGCCGCCAAACCTTTAACACGGCCATCGCTGCGATCATGGAATTACTCAACGACGTCAACCGCCATGCAGACCGCTCAACACCGCTTGGTCTCGCTGTAGAGCGCGAAGCATTAGACGCGGCCACATTGATGCTCGCCCCTATTGTGCCTCATGCCTGCCACGCTTTATGGAAAGCATTAGGTTATGGCGATGACTTACTGCAAGCATCTTGGCCAAACATTGATGAGCAAGCACTAGCCAAATCAAGCGAATTAATTGTCGCCCAGGTGAATGGCAAAGTACGCAGCAAATTAGAAATGCCCGCAGGTTCTAGTAAAGAAGCAATCGAAGCGGCTGCAATGGACGATAGCAATGTACAAAAATTTATCGACGACAAAACCGTGCATAAAGTCATTGTGATACCAGGCAAACTGGTCAATATTGTCGCCAACTAAGCTCGTTGCAGACTAATTGGCTACAAACTCAGTTAACACTGACATCAGAGCCATAAGCAAAGCCGTCACAAGCAGAGCCATAGCAAGATAAGCTATAACAAGAAAGCTGTGGCACGAGAAGCCCGCTGGAAACGCGGGCACAATCAAATCAGGAGAAACATTTATGCATCATGTGCTGGTAATGAGCAAACGAATACGCGTCTTCATGGCGCTTGCCACTGCAGTCATCATAAGTGCTTCTCTTAGTGGCTGTGGCTGGCAATTACGCGGGTTTGATCAAGGCGCCTTACCAGATACTCTGGCGCTTGATACACAAGATCGCTACGCCCCCATCGCGAGGCAACTCCAGCAAACACTTAACCGCAGAGGCGTCACGTTATCGTCCACTGCGCCCATTCGGCTGTGGTTAGACCAAGAAAGACAAGAAAAGCGCGCGGTTGCGGTTACGAATATTGGCTCCGCAGCGCAATATGAACTCCACTTAACCGTTAGTTTCAAGTACATTCGCGAGCACGCGCAACCCCAAATTGCCAATACCGTTAGCACCCAGCGAGTCTTTGACTTTATCCCAGGCAGTAACCTTGCAAAAGACGAAGAAGAGCAAACCCTGCTTAAAGAGATGCGCCAAGAGCTAATCAATCGTATTTTGACAAAAGCGCCCAAAAAGAATAGCTACCCAGCACAAGCGCGCCTTTAAATCACATGGCTAAGATTAACGCTGACCAACTCAACCAGCACTGCAAAAATGCTCTACTGCCCGTTTATATTATTAGCGGCGATGAACCGCTTTTGGTGCAGGAAGCATGCGATGCTTTGCGGCAAGCCGCGCGCGATCAAGGTTTTAGTGAGCGCGAGCTTTATCATACGGAAGGCGGGCTCGACTGGCAGCAGCTACTGCAAAGCGCCAACAGCTTAAGCTTATTTGCTGAGCGAAAAATAATTGAAGTGCGTAGCCATACCGCCAAACCTAATGATGCCGCCAAAAAAGCCCTAGAGGCTTACAGTCAAAATCCGAGCCCCGATACCCTACTACTGCTTATTTTTCCAAAGATTGACCGCAACACACAAAAAGCCAAGTGGTTTAAAGGGTTGGATGCCATTGGTGGGTCTATTCAAATTTGGCCTATTAGCCCAAAATTCTTTCACCGTTGGGTTGATCTCCGGCTGAAGGCAGAAGGGCTCAAAGCCAATCATGATGCTGTGAGCGTACTGGCGAGCAAAGTAGAAGGTAACTTGCTGGCGTGCATTCAAGAAATTCAAAAGCTCAAGCTCGTCACGCAAGACAAAGTCATTGATGGCGCCACCATGGCCAATGCCGTAGTCGATAGTGCGCGCTTTGATATCTTTAGCTTGGTTGATCGTGCCACCAGCGGCGATGCCCGCGCTGCCGTACGCACCCTTCAAGGATTGCGTGAAGAAGGCACCGAAACCACCATTGTCTTATGGGCGTTAGCACGAGAGATTCGCGCTTTAAATGCGCTGTTTTTTGCCAAACAGAATGGTACGCCGCTAGACAGCATTGCAAGACAACATGGTATTTTTGATAAGCGCCTGCCTCTTATAAAGCAGGCGCTGAATCGCCTAAAGCCCGGTCAATTAAGGCTGTTACTGCGCCAGTGCGTGCTAGCAGACAGAGCAATTAAAGGGGCCAGCCGCCAACAGCCTTGGTCACTCCTCAATGACATTGTTTTAATGCTGGCAGGGGTTCGTGCACTCTCGACTCGCTCTATACAGCAACAACTCAAATAAACAAGCTCAAACTGCTCTTATCCCTCAAAATAGAGCAATTCAAAAAGAGCGATAAGACATAAAATAGACTGCTTGATATAACCAAGAACGCAAGTGTCACCACCAGCATCCTTTCCCAACAAAAAAACACGCGCCACTTAAAAATTCTTTACCCATCTGAGACATAAGTTCGACCTGCCATAGAGTCCGCGCAGGGCTTGCGTTAGCGGCAGTTACCCACAGCAAAATCCACATATTACCCACATTATTCACCCCAACTTATGTGGTTGCAACTTAGAGCAAACCGCATTATCTTGTATGTATAGCACGAACCAAACCCAACATATGGTGTTTTGCCTCATTCTGAACACAATGCAAAATACCCGTAAGCACTAACCTGATACCAAACCTATAACAGACACCGCAAGACACCTTAACAAACGCCAGTCAACGACGCTTCGCCTCGCTCTGCTCCCCTAGATTTGTGAGCTATGCACCGCATACATGAGCACAAATAGCAGTAAACAAAAGCAGCATTAGACAAATCGCTGCAGAAAGAGCAAAGGCACAGCGCCTAATTGGCAAGACAATAACAAATAGGCTTGCAGGGCATATCCGGTTAGTACGCACCCTTTTATTATTTTTACGCTACCTCGTTGGTAGCTTTTATTGTTTCTCAGGAGAACACAATGCATACAGAGACGGAACGCAGTACCGTTGCGGCAACCGCCAGTGCAAACGCGAATACCACACCAGCAAGCAACGCAGAGGCGCATGCGCCAGGCCAGCTACGTGTTATCAAGCGTAATGGCACGGTTGTGCCCTACCACACCGATAAAATCTCTGTAGCGATGACAAAAGCTTTTTTGGCCGTTGAAGGGGGCACAGCTGCCGCATCCAGCCGAATCCATGAAACGGTTGAGAATCTAACCGATCAGATCACATCTATCTTTCGCCGTCGCATGCCTTCTGGTGGCACAATTCATATTGAAGAAATTCAAGACCAAGTTGAACTGGCACTCATGCGCACAGGCGAGCATAAAGTTGCGCGTGACTATGTTATTTACCGCACCGAACGCACCAAGCTACGCGAAGCCCAGCAAGAACTCACACAAGACGAAGCAAACTACCCTAGCATCAGCGTAAAACAGAGTGATGGCAGTAGTCAGCCATTGAATATCAAGCGTTTAAATACGCTAGTCTCTGAAGCCTGCAGCGGCTTACCCCATACCGAGCCAAGCGCCATCTTGAGTGAAACCCTGCGTAATCTTTATGACGGTGTCACAGAAGAAGATGTGAATACCTCGCTTGTGATTTCGTCTCGCACCTTGGTTGAGCGCGAGCCCGAGTATTCATTTGCGACATCACGCCTATTGCTCGATAAATTACGCTCAGAAGCGCTTCGCTTTTTAGGCGTTGCCCAGAGTGCAACGCAGACTGAAATGAGCGCTCTGTACCCCACTGCCCTTCCCGCTTATATTCAAAAAGGTGTTGACCTCGAGCTACTGGATCCAAAACTATTAGAGTTCGATCTTGATCAGTTAGGTAAAGCATTGATTGGTGAGCGTGACCTGCAATTTACCTATTTAGGCTTACAAACACTCTACGACCGCTACTTCATTCACAGCGATGGCACTCGCTTTGAATTACCGCAAATCTTCTTTATGCGTGTGGCCATGGGCCTTGCTGAGCGCGAAGAAAATAAAAACGAGCGCGCTATCGAGTTTTATCGCCTATTGAGCTCTTTTGACTATATGAGCTCAACACCCACTTTATTTAATGCCGGTACATTACGCCCACAGCTATCATCGTGTTATCTCACCACCATCCCGGATGATCTCTATGGTATTTATGGCGCAATGCAAGACAATGCCTTGCTCAGTAAATTTGCAGGCGGACTCGGAAATGACTGGACGCCCGTACGCTCTTTAGGCTCGTACATCAAAGGCACTAACGGAAAATCACAAGGTGTTGTGCCGTTCTTAAAAGTAGCCAACGACACAGCTGTTGCCGTTAACCAAGGCGGTAAACGTAAAGGGGCCGTGTGCGCGTACCTCGAAACATGGCACTTAGACATTGAAGAATTTTTAGAGCTGCGTAAAAACACAGGTGATGACCGCAGACGTACCCATGACATGAATACCGCCAACTGGGTACCAGATTTATTCATGAAGCGTATGTTTGATGATAAAGAGTGGACACTCTTTTCACCATGCGACGCACCTGATTTACATGACCTCTACGGGAAAGCCTTCGAAGAGAAATACGAAGAATACGAACAGCTTGCCGCAGAAGGGAAAATTGCCCTCTTCAAAAAAGTCAGAGCACTCGACTTGTGGCGTAAAATGTTGGGAATGCTGTTTGAAACGGGCCACCCGTGGATTACCTTTAAAGACCCTTGCAACTTACGTAGCCCACAGCAGCATGCAGGTGTTGTTCACTCATCAAACCTGTGTACTGAGATCACTCTTAACACTAAGGCCAATGAAGAAATTGCTGTTTGTAACTTGGGCTCCGTTAACTTGGCACAACACATTGTTGACGGCAAGTTAGACAAAGAGAAACTCGCAAGTACCATTAAAACCGCTGTGCGTATGCTGGATAATGTCATCGACATTAACTATTACAGCGTACCGTCTTCACGCACCAGTAACATGCGTCACCGCCCAGTAGGCCTTGGTATCATGGGCTTCCAAGATGCTTTATATAAGCAACACATTGCTTACAGCAGCCAAGAAGCCGTAACCTTTGCCGATGAATCCATGGAGCTTGTGAGCTACAACGCCATTAAAGCCTCTAGCGATCTTGCTGCTGAGCGCGGCAGTTACGGCACATTTGATGGCTCATTGTGGAGCAAAGGTATTTTACCCATCGATTCAATCAAGATACTTGAAGAAAATCGCGGCGAAAAATACATCAGTGTCGATAAAACCCAACGGCTTGACTGGGATACGCTCCGCTCCACAGTGAAAGAGCAAGGCATGCGCAACTCCAATGTGATGGCGATTGCTCCAACCGCAACCATTGCCAACATTACGGGCGTGAGCCAATCGATTGAGCCGACATATCAGAACCTGTACGTTAAATCGAACCTGTCAGGTGAATTCACCGTTGTTAACCCTTACTTGGTTCGCGAGCTTAAAGCGCGCAACTTGTGGGATAACGTGATGATTAACGACCTGAAATACTATGAAGGTTCATTGCAAAAAATTGACCGCGTACCAGACGACATCAAAACCATGTACGCCACAGCGTTTGAGGTGGAGCCTCGCTGGTTAGTTGATGCCGCATCACGTCGCCAAAAATGGATTGATCAAGCTCAAAGCCTAAACCTCTATATTGCGGGTGCAAACGGTAAAAAACTGGATGTTACTTATCGCATGGCATGGTATAGCGGCCTCAAAACCACTTACTATTTGCGCGCTTTAGCCGCTTCGAGCACGGAAAAATCAACAGTTGAGCGCGGTACACATAACGCTGTGTCATCGGGCAACAGTCAAACAGCTGCACCACAAGCAGCTGCGCCTGTAATCCCAGAAGCTGCAGGTCCAGCAGATGTGCCCAACGCTTGCTCATTGGATGACCCCGATTGCGAGGCCTGCCAATAACACTTGCCAGCAATCAAGGCAGTAAGTAATCCATTTGAAGTGTTTGATGCAAAATAGCCATTAACACTGAATAATACACACCCAATTAACGTACAATAAAAGGGCTGATATGTTGCAATATCAGCCCTTTTTTGTTCGATATTTGCTTTACTCTCCCCCGTCATACTGAAAAGATATCTTTGTGCTCATATCCTCCTGACAAGGACTATTATCTGACATAAAATGGGGAATTGTTTGAATTTTCAGGACGCACCGAATTTATGCGCGCAACACAATTTTTAATTGCCACACAAAAAGAAACGCCCTCCGACGCCGTTGTGATCAGCCATCAGCTTATGCTCAGAGCGGGCATGATACGCAAGCTATCTTCAGGCCTTTACTGCTGGTTACCGCTGGGCCTAAAAGTCTTGCGCAAAGTCGAAGCGATCGTTCGCGATGAAATGAACAAAGCCGGTGCGCAGGAAGTTCTAATGCCCATTGTGCAGCCCGCTGAACTCTGGGAAGAGTCAGGCCGGTGGGAGCAGTATGGTGCTGAACTGACACGCTTCAATGACCGCCATACCAACAGCTTTTGTCTTGGGCCAACCCATGAAGAAGTGATTACAGACCTGGTGCGCAATGAGCTAAAAAGCTACAAGCAATTGCCTGCTAATTTTTATCAGGTGCAAACCAAATTCCGCGACGAAGTGCGCCCACGTTTTGGGGTCATGCGCTCACGCGAGTTCATCATGAAAGACGGCTACTCTTTTCACATAGATCAAGATAGCCTACAAGCTACTTATGATGTCATGCATGAAACATACTGTGCGATTTTCAACCGTATCGGCTTGAACTTTAGACCCGTTGAGGCCGATACAGGGTCTATCGGCGGCTCGGCATCACATGAATTCCATGTACTCGCAGAAAGCGGTGAAGATGATATTGCCTTTAGTGACAGCAGTGACTTTGCTGCCAACATCGAAATGGCCGAAGCCCTAGCACCAGCTCAAAGTGATGAAGCAATTATTGGCACGTCTAAAACCATTGCAACGCCTTCACAAAAAACGATCGAAGAAGTTGCCGCCTTTTGCGACAGCCCAACAGATAAAACATTGAAAACACTGATTGTTTTAGGTGAAAAAAATGATGAGTCAGAAGAGCAACCTCTCGTTGCATTAGTTGTAAGAGGCGACCATACACTTAATGAACTCAAAGCTGAAAAGCTACCTGAAATAAGCAGCCCTTTGACGTTTGCTAGTGAAGAGCGCATTCAAAAGGAGCTGGGCGTTTCGATCGGCTCCATCGGCCCCATTAACCTGCCCATTACAACTATTGCCGACCGCTCAGCCGTTGCTGCACGTAACTTTATTTGCGGCGCCAACCAAGATGGCTTCCATATACAAAACAGCAATTGGGAGACTAACGCTCAATTTTCGAGCATTGCAGACATCCGTAATGTTGAGAATGGCGACCCCTCTCCTTGCGGCAACGGGCAACTCCACATTAAGCGCGGCATTGAAGTGGGTCATATTTTTCAGCTGGGTGATAAATATTCAAAAGCCATGGGCGCGACTGTTTTAAGCGAAAACGGCAAAGAAACTGTCATGACAATGGGCTGTTATGGTATTGGTATTACACGCGTTGTTGCCGCAGCAATAGAACAAAATAATGATGATGCCGGTATTATCTGGCCAAGTGCGATTGCGCCTTTTCAAGTCGCCATCGTCCCCATCAACATGCATAAATCAGACGCCGTTGCTGACACTTGCCAAGCATTACATGATCAACTCAGCGCAGCAGGTGTTGATGTTTTAATGCTAGATGAACCCAAAGCACGCCTAGGCAGCATGTTGGCTGATGTAGAACTCATTGGTATCCCGCATCGCATTGTGGTTGGAGATCGCGGCTTGGCCAATAATGAAATTGAGTATAAAGGCCGAAGAGACGAAGATTCTCAAATGCTAAATAAAGATGAAATTGTTGATCTTTTAATGCAGAAAATATAGC
>CALIUX010000211.1 GCA_938048505.1 uncultured Pseudomonadales bacterium | reverse complement strand
TTGACGATTAAGTCAACATAGCGCTGACGGTAGCGCATTTCTTGGTCAGCCAGCCCGTGAAACTTATCTGGGAGTGGGCGCAGTGATTTGGTGAGCATTTGATGCTCTTCGCAGTTCACATACAAATCACCCTTGCCCGACTTATGCAGCGTGCCTTTGACGCCAACAATATCACCAATGTCCCATTGGCCGTCGCGTTCCTTCATGACCTTTTGTGCATTCTTATCGGCATATAGCTGAATGCGGCCACTTACGTCTTGCAGAACAAAAAACGGTCCGCGCTTGGCCATGATTCGACCCGAAACAGCCGTTGTAAAGCCAAGTGCCTCAAGTGTTTCTTTGTCTTTTTCTCCATGCTCTGTTTGCAGCGCTTGGGCAGTATGTTCGCGGCGGAATTGATTGGGGAATGCATTTCCACGCTCGCGTATGGTATCAAGCTTACTGCGGCGCTCTGCAATCAACTTGTTTTCATCTTGCGCCTGCTCAGGCTTTTTGGCTTGGTTAGGCTGTGTTTGTTTAGACATAATCGTTGTCAAACCACGTTGTATTAAAAGGTTTATAAAGTGAATGCTAATGTATTGGGTGCAGATCTATGCAATGTCTCTATCCAGTACCAATGTATCCAATATCCGTCTATCTATTGAGTACTAGTGTAAGGCAGGGTTGACTATAAACCGGCTTTTAAACTCGCTTCAATGAACTGGTCTAGGCTACCATCTAGCACTGCTTGGCAGTTGCTTGTTTGCACATTGGTCCGTAAATCTTTTATGCGCGAATCATCGAGCACATAGCTGCGAATCTGGCTGCCCCAGCCGATATCTGACTTGCTGTCTTCTAAGGCTTGCTTTTCTTCATTGCGTTTGAGCATTTCTTGCTCGTAAAGTCGTGCGCGCAGCATTTTCATGGCTTTGTCGCGGTTGGCATGTTGTGAACGCTCACTTTGGCACTGTACCACGACGCCTGTAGGCTCGTGTGTAATACGAATCGCCGAATCTGTTTTATTCACGTGCTGACCACCCGCACCACTGGCTCGATAAGTATCTACGCGCAAATCAGCAGGGTTGATATCAATATCAATATTATCGTCAATTTCAGGTGATACAAAGACAGACGAAAACGAGGTGTGACGTCGGTTGCCCGAGTCAAAAGGCGATTTACGCACTAAGCGGTGCACACCCGTTTCGGTGCGTAGCCAGCCAAATGCATATTCGCCTTCAAAACGAATAGTCGCACTTTTAATGCCTGCCACATCCCCCGCTGAAGCTTCTTCTAGCGTCGTTTTAAAGCCTTTGGCTTCACCCCACCGCAAGTACATCCGCAAGATCATTTCAGCCCAATCTTGAGCCTCTGTGCCACCAGAGCCTGACTGAATATCAAGATAAGCATTGTTTGCGTCCATTTCGCCAGAGAACATGCGGCGAAACTCTAATTTAGCGAGCTGGGTATCGAGTGCGCTGATTTCGCTGCGAATGTCTTCGAGGCTATCTTCATCATCTTCTTCAACGGCAAAGTCGAGTAGCTCTCGGTTATCGGCAACACCGGTTTCGAGATCATCAATGGTTTTGACCACCACTTCAAGAGAAGAGCGCTCACGCCCTAGTTCTTGCGCTTTGGCAGGGTCGTTCCAGACATCAGGCTCGCCGAGGAGTAATTCGACTTCGGCTAAGCGCTCTTGTTTGACATCGTAGTCAAAGATACCCCCTAAGCACAGCGGTTCGCTCTGCCATTGTGTTAAGGGCGTTAACGATAGGATTAATTTCCATGGATCTTCCTCAGGATACGCATAGAGGATACGCGTGTAAAAGGTCGCAATTGTAGCGTTTTTGCCAGCGAATGTCTGTGGGTAATTCTTTGTGTATCTGAGCGGCTTGAAGTCACCTGATTACACTTCTTTACACTCTTTTACTTGCTCGCAAAGGCCAATGGGCAGACACTAAACCCACAGAAGACGATACCTGAGCAAGGCATGATGCCACCGGATATGCCAATGAGGGCAGGGCAGGAGCCACCGGTGCTGGGTAGATGGATTGTAACTGTAACCGCCGTGACATAAGGATGATGCGGTGAAGGAGCGGGAGGAGCTGTGTTGAGCAGCTGCTATAGCAACATGTCGCGCCAAGGATGGCATGCGTTTTATTTTCTAACGCACTCTTTTTAAGCTCCTGCTTTCAACTCATTAGTTTTGGCCCATTATTTTTAGCGCATCGCTACGTACCTTAAAATGTACGCCTTTAAACTACGTGCCTTTAGCGGTAAGTGTATTCAGGGGATGTAAGTTATACTAGTGCAATGCATCTAACCTTATTTGAAATGCATCGGATTTTAGTTGAATAGTCTTGCGTTAGTACCAGCTGCTTTTTCTAGCCGCTACTTTCACAATCAAACGTATTCAAATCACCTCCTTATACCTTCTAGCAGGATACTTGTGTCAACATTTAGCGATCTCTCTTTGCACCCTCGTTTACTTAAAGCTATTGATGCCTTGGCTTTTGATACCCCAACTGCTGTACAACAGCGTGCGATTCCAGCCATACGCGAAGGAGCAGATGTTTTAGTTGCGGCTAAAACTGGCGGAGGTAAAACCGCTGCGTTCATGTTGCCTATGCTAGAGCGCTTTTTGGCAGAAGATAAACCTCGTTCTAGTACTCGCGGTTTAATTTTGTTACCGACACGAGAGTTGGCAATTCAAACGCAAAAAAACTTTGAAAAACTTGCTCAATTTACACACATTAAATGTGGTTTAATTATGGGCGGTGAAGCCTTTAAATATCAGGTAGCCGATATTCGAAAAAACCCAGAAGTGATTATCGCAACACCTGGCCGGTTGGTTGAGCATATTGAAAAAGGCCATATGGACTTTACTGATATTGAAGTGTTGGTCTTAGATGAAGCTGATCGTATGCTGGATATGGGCTTTGCAGAAGATATGCATACCATTGCCACGCAATGCAATAAAGAAAGGCAAACGCTTTTATTTTCGGCTACGTTAAAGCATCTGGGAGTCAGTGAAGTCAGCCAGACAATGAAGTCGCCGATCAAACTCGAAATTGATCGTATTACCGATGGCCATAGCCATATCACGCAGCAGCGCATACTCACAGATGATGATAAGCATAAAACAGCGGTTGTTGCTGCGTTAGTAGCACAAGAAAACCCTCATCGCGCAATTGTATTTTGTAAAACACGAGAGCAATGTCAAACCGTTGCGAATATTTTGAAATACAAAAAGCTTAAAGCGCAATATATTCATGGCGAATTAAGCCAAAGTGAGCGCAAACAGGTACTGAGTCAATTTAAAGATGGCAAGTTGCAAGTCATTGTCGCAACGGATATTGCCGCACGCGGCCTCGATGTCGAAGATCTCGACTTAGTCATTAACTACACCGTAGCGCATTCGGGTGATGATCATGTGCATCGTATTGGTCGAACGGGGCGTGCAGGTAAAAAAGGCAAGGCAGTGACACTTGTTAGTGCGTCAGATTGGAATCTGATGGCGGGTATTGAGCGCTACCTTAAAATAAGATTAGAAAATCGCAAAATAGAAGGCCTAGAGGCAAAATACACTGGTCCAAAAAAGGTTAAGGCTTCAGGTAAGGCGGCTAGTACAAAGAAACGCCCAGCTGCAAAGAAAAAAATACCGAATAAAAAGGCAGCTTCTGTTAATAAGAAGAGGCCACCTGCAACTCGTTCACGCCAGAGTATGAGCACTTCAAGGGATGGGTCTGCTCCTTTAAAGAGGCGTTAATCCTTCGTTGCTAAATTAATGCAAATTTGTGTTAAGTAAACTGACAGTTATTATTTTTCTCATGATGTCTTACCCTTAAAGGGTAAACAGCGTTACTTGTTTCTAGAGTGAGCGGTACTGCTGTTTAATGGTGTTTCGTATACAGTAATCATGAAGGAGTAAGGTTGTGGGGCAGCGTAAACAAATCGACAAGCCTGATGCTGACAATGGCTTATATGATAATGCACAAGAAACATACAGTGCGATTGATTCTAAGCAGGAAGATTTAAAGCGTGAAATAGAGCTGCATGCGGAGTCGCGTATGCGATTTTATTTCCGCTTTATTTTTTATGTGAGCTCCATCACTTCACGGCTGAATAAAAAATCCAAAAAGCTTTTAAGAGCAACTGATTTTGTTGACTATAAGGCAACCCATCAGTGGGGTTCGGGGCATCGAAAAAAAGATGTTGGCGCTCAAGAAAGCACGCATAAAACTGAAAGAAAATCAGATGATTTTAGAAGTGTTGATGCTGCACATAAATGTGGCTTAGGGATTTCGCCAAGTTTAACTAAGCTCGTAGAGCAATCTGAAGATCCGTCGGTAAAGAGACTTTATGAGGAGATAATGCGCGTGATTAGCGATACGCGATTACTGCCTCAGCGTGTGAATATTGGCCCTGATAAAATTATCGATGAGTTGCATCGTAAGAGGGCTAAAGATGATTTGGCTGGTATATCCTCGGTAGTTCCTATTTTTAATCAGCATGTAGCCGCTACATACTTGTCTCATGCTTATAAAGAAATGGAAGTTTACCGCGAAAAAAACCGTCAAATAATGACTGGTGATAAAAGCAGTAAAAAAGGTGATAGTAAAAGTGATCGTGCAATGTATGCAGGTATTTACCTCAACTTTTATCGCAACTGGGAAAATATTCATCGCATTGTCACTTCTGAGGTTAGAATCTACTGTATCGATGCGAATAAGTATGGGGTTTAATTAATTGTTAGGTAAACCCCCAGCTCTGCTGGGGAGACTCGCACAGGTTCTACCTATACCGTGGTACAGGTAGTCTCGGATCTCGACCAAGAGAAAAGAGAAGTACCTATGCGAGACCCTAAGAGTTTGTCCCATACG
>CALIUX010000210.1 GCA_938048505.1 uncultured Pseudomonadales bacterium | reverse complement strand
AATATGAGCGCTGCCGAGCAAGCCACACTTGTTCGGCAGCATATTGAATCATTAGGTATCGGCGTTTTTGAACTGGGCATTGCTTGGTTTTGGCCTCGCTGGCGTCTCGAAAAGCTTGTGACATATGAAGGCTTACACCACTTAAAAGAAGCTGAGGCTGCAGGGCAGGGTGTACTGCTGATGGGGATGCACTTTACGCATCTAGATTGTGGTGGCATTTTTTCGGTACTAAAACACTCTATTGATGGTAGCTACCGCAAGCATGCCAACCCTGTTTATGATTTGATTCAGCGCAGTTGCCGTGAACGCTTTAACCCTGGCAATGTGGCTATTGAGCGTGGTGATATTCGCATGATCATACGTAGGCTTAAGCAAGGGCGACCCATTTGGTATGCCCCCGATCAAGATTACGGTGCGACTCACAGTATTTTCGTGCCTTTTTTTGGTGTGTCTGCGGCGACTATTACGGCTACTGCTAAAATTGCTAGGTTAGGTAATGCGAAAGTCATCCCCTTTACCTGTTTACGCAAGCCCGGAGGGGGTTACCACTATGTTGTTCATCCGCCGTTGGCAGACTTCCCTAGTGGTGACGAATATACTGATACAGTACGCATTAATACGATTGTAGAGCAAGCTGTTTTACTCGCGCCAGAGCAGTACCTTTGGGTCCATCGTCGCTTCAAGACACGCCCAGAAGGCGAGTCAGATCTTTATGCTCAGGTTGGAATTGAAAAGGGTAAGCGCGGATAGATGCATTTTTCGTTTCATTCGCTTTTGTATTCACTATTGTTGCAGCCTTTACTGCTATGGCTTGCCTATATTGGCTGCAAATTATTGCGAACGAGTCCTTTATATTTGAGTTGTGATTGTTAAGTTGCTGCTGCCTCTTGCTCCTAAGCAGGAGCATTAGTAAGATGGCGCCCCTTTTTGATGATAAAATTGTCTTTATCTTGCTTTTTATATGGCTTTTTTAACAGCTTTTTTGTCGTCTATGTGCTTGAGTAAAGCAATCAATGGCTTCTTGGTAGGTTGCAGATAGTTAGCAGGTTGCAGGTAGTAAGTTGTAGAAGTCATGGGGCATTACACAATAAATGAATTCTAGTATGTTGGTTGTACTCTATTGAGCTGATCAAGTCAGTATGCCCAACATATATTTAACTTTAAAATAGCGCAGGCCTTTAATGTGAACTCCACGTTAAGGCACTGTGTGATAACTTGTTGGAGAAGAAAATGTTTCGAGGCAGCATGGTGGCGTTAGTTACGCCGATGAACGCTGATGCATCTGTTGACTGGCAAACCCTACATGATTTGGTTGATTGGCACCTCGAAAAAGGCACCCATGCTATTGTCGTTGCAGGCACTACCGGTGAGTCATCTACATTGACTATTGAAGAGCATGTTGAAGTAATCCGCAAAGCCGTTGATCAAGTTGCAGGCCGTATACCGGTTATTGCTGGCACCGGCGCCAATGCAACGGCTGAGGCTGTTGCGCTGACGCAAGCTGCAAAAGATGCTAAAGCCGATGCGGCTCTATTGGTAACCCCCTACTACAATAAGCCTTCTCAAGACGGTTTGTACTTACACCATAAGTATGTTGCAGACTCTGTTGATATCCCGCAAATTCTTTATAACGTACCCAGCCGTACGGCTGTAGATATGAAGCCTCAGACCGTTGGGCGTCTTTCTCGCGTTAAAAATATTGTTGGCATTAAAGAAGCTACGGGTGATTTGGCTCGCTTAACGCACCTTAAGCCACTCGTTTCTCCTGGCTTCATGTTACTTTCGGGTGATGATGAGACAGCCTACGACTTCCTTAAGCATGGCGGCCATGGTGAAATTTCAGTAACGGCTAATATTGCACCGGCTGAGCTGGTACGTATGTATGATTTGATTGCTGATGGTGAACTTGATGCGGCAAAAAGTATCCATGATGCTCTAACCCCTTTGCATAAGGCGTTATTTGCTGAGGCAAATCCAGTCCCTGTGAAGTGGGCATTGGAACGCATGGGCAAATGTCGTGGTACATTGCGCTTGCCATTGACCCCATTGGATGAAAAATTTCACAAGCAATTGGGCGATGTTTTACAGCGTAGTGGTTTAATTCCGCAGTAAGCGTATTCTTTCTGGGCGGATAAAGTCAGGCATGCGCCCAGATAGGTGTGTGCTAATCCGTTTTGGGTGATGCGATGAAATGCCTTTGCAGAGTGTTTTTCGAATAGTGATTGTAGATACGATACATATGAATAAGCTGTACTTTTCACGCATCGCTTGCGGTGCCTTGGTTGCATTGCTTTTAACAGGCTGCAGTTTTTTTTCTGCTGATAAGTCACGCTACAAAGAAGCGGGTGTACTAGAACCTATTCGCCTGCCTGCAGGCGTTCAAGCGGCTTCTGTTGAATCAGCCTATCGAATTCCCGATGTCGAAGCGCGTGAGTTTGATTATGTCGACATTGACGACAAACTCGTTATCCCACGCCCAGCGCCCATGAGTCAAGATGCTGAATTCGCGCGCGTTAAGATTCAAAAAGTGGGTGAGCGCCGCTGGATTTTAGCCGAAGCACCTACCAGCCAGGTCTGGCCATTGGTACAAAGCTTTTTGGCTCGAAATGGTATTCTTGTCGCAAAAGCGCAGCCCAAAACAGGTGAGATTGAAACCAACTGGCTGAGTTTTAAAGTTGATAGTACAACTCAAAGCCGCTACCACATTGGTATTGAAAAAGGCGTACGTGAAAACTCTTCTGAAGTGCACGTCTTGCACCAGCAAATATCGGGCGGCTCTAAACCTACTAATTGGCCAACAATATCAAGTGATTCTGAGCGCGAAGCTTGGCTTTTGGATGAGCTTGCCGTTAGCATTGCTGAAGGCGTCAGTAATCGCGCCGCTTCATTATTAGGGCAGTCTGTTGGAGGTAAAGATAAAATTACCCTGAGACGTGAATCTAAAGAGCCTGTTATTGATATTCGTTTGGACCAAGAGCGAGCTCAAGCCACCCTAGCGCATGCACTCACCCAAGAAGGCCTTAACCTCTGGACGGAAGATAAAGCATCTGGCACATTCTATTTTGGCTATGATGATCCGAATGATGAGCCGGGTTTCTGGCGCAAGATGACCTTCCGTGGCAATGATGATATGCCTGAGCAGGCACCAGCCGATCTTAAAGCGCTGGTTTCAGCTATGTCCCCTGCTGCGACGCCTGTTTTTGGTGATATTGCTGCGTTTAATATCCAAAGCGAAGGCTCGCCTGTACTGGGCTACTTGCTACGAGCGCGTTATCAGGATAATGGCACTGATGATCCTAAAATCATTGTTCGCGTGCGCGATACACGTGGTGAAATACTGCCTTACCAAGAAGCTAAAAAGGTCATGATCGCTATACGCCGTAACCTAATTTAAGGGTGCGGCCTTCCTTCTGTAGTAGCCTGTTGGCTTTATAATGCGTTTTACCTCTTTAGGCAGTGGCAGTGAGGGCAATGCCACTGTTATTTGTTCGGGGCACACTCGTATACTACTTGATTGTGGTTTTTCTCTTAAAGGACTTAAGCCTCGCCTTGAAGAAAAGGGTATTTGCCCTTCATCATTGAACGCTATACTGGTCACCCACGAGCACATTGATCATATCCGAGGCGCAGGGGCATTAGCTCGCCGCTTCAACTTACCCGTTTACGCAACTCAAGGAACATTCGCCACCGGTAGGATGGGTACGATCCCAAAGGCGGTTGTGATTGCTGCAGACACTACTGAAGCAGTAGGTGATATTCGCATCCATGTTCATGCCGTGCCTCATGATGCTAAAGAGCCCGTACAATTTTGCTTTGAACATGACGGTAAATGGCTGGGTATTCTTACGGATGCTGGCAATATTCCTGATGCATTAATTACGGCCTACAATGATGTAGATGCTCTGATTGTTGAAGCCAATTACGATGTGGAAATGCTCGCCCGCGGCCCTTACCCGCCAAGCTTAAAGCAGCGCGTTGGGGGACACTGGGGTCATTTAAGTAATCAGCAGTGTGCGATATTAGTTGCAGAGCAAAATTTTGAGCGCTTGCAGCACTTGATCATTGCGCATGTTAGCCAGAAGAATAATAGCGAAGAGCGTGTTAGACAGGCTTTTTCTCATATCCCCCTTGCACAAGAAAAAATGCTGCTCGCCTCACAAGAAGACGGAATTGATTGGCGCACAATTGAATAAGCTGGCTTGACAGCTATCAAGTGCTAAGCTGATAAGGTATTGGTTTTTGCATGATTATTTATTCACACAGCTAGAGGAGCTTGTTATGGAAGAACGTCGCCGCTTTACGCGTACATCGGCTTTTATTCGAGTTGAACTGACAAATCCCGCATTTGGTACAGTAGTGGGTACTACCTGCGATATATCAGATGGTGGCGCACAAGTCTTGATCGAAAATGAGTTAATTCCACCAGCGGGTACTGAGGTGAGTGTTATTTTTAAAAAAGTTGTAGGCCCTGTGAATGCTGAGCCGGTATCTATGAAGGTGATGCATGTGCAGAAAAATTTAGTGGGTTTGATGTTCTTAGCGCGCGACTAATTCTTATAGGCTCAATTAGTAAAACGCCATAAAAATCTTTAATTGTATTTAAAATGCAGTCTCTCATTCTTACAACTTTAGCAATAACTTCATCTTGTGGCTGAATTAGCCTTTAACAAGATTTAGTAGCAAGGTTTTTTATACTAATAGGGTTTTATTAACAATGTTTAGTGACAAGCTTTAGGGCAATGCTTATATGCCATTGGATGAGGTGGAGTAAGAGCATAGCCAATAAGTTTTTAACTCAGCAGGCTAAATCGCAGGCAGAGAATTCAGCAGTGATTCACTCGTATTCTTTATAGTCAGCATTAATGTTGAGTTATTGTTTTGAATTTTGCTGGTACATTCAGCCTTTTGTATTGGTTGTATGTTATACCGTGATCTATATTGAGTTGGTGTAATATTTTGCGGTACAAAAATTGAATAGAGGGCTAAAATAGCTGTCTTAAGCAAGCTCATATATACATTACTTATTCTACAGAGGAAAAAGCATTATGCGTCGTTTAGGTGTTTTAGCATTAGCCTTATCATTATCTGCCTGTACTACATTGGACCCTTATACGGGTGAAAAGCAAACTAGTAATGCAACTAAAGGTGCTGGGCTTGGCGCAATTTTAGGTGCAGCTGTAGGCGCGGCTACAGCGAGTAAAAATGATCGTGAAAAAGCGATCTTGACTGGTGCAGCTGCAGGCGCAGCAACAGGTGGCGGCATTGGTTATTACATGGATAGACAAGAAAAAGCTTTGCGCGATCGCTTAGTAGGAAGTGGTGTGCAAGTGCAGCGTGAAGGTGATAATCTGCGTTTGATCATGCCTGGTAACATTACTTTTGAAACGGCAAAAGCGGATATTCGAGGGAATTTTTATAATGTACTCGACTCTGTTTCATTGGTATTAAAAGAGTTTAAAGACACTTCTATTTTGGTTGCAGGTCATACTGACTCAGTAGGTAACGATAGCTCAAACCAAGCCTTGAGTGAGCGCCGTGCTTATAGCGTCAAAAACTACTTTGCATCCAGTGGTATCCCTTCTGGCCGTGTACAGGCTGTTGGTTTTGGAGAAAGGCACCCAGTTGCTGATAACGCCACGCCGCAAGGCCGCGCGCAAAACCGTCGCGTTGAGCTAGAATTAGAGCCTTTACGCTAGAGCTATTCCCCCTTTTCATACTGCCGGTTATTTGTATCGGTACACTGTATCTACCATGCCTGATTGAGGGTGTGATAACGAAAAAGCGCCTTTTGGGCGCTTTTTTTATGCCTCGTATTTTATTATCTACAATGCATCACTTTTTTTCTTATGTTGACAATTATCTAAGGTGTGCTAATTTTGTAGCATAATGCTAAAAAATTAGCACACCTTAGATAATTGCATAATTTGAAATGCGTTAAGCCAACGATAGAAAATTAAGAATGTAAGAGGGGAGTAATATGTCTCATAGCACGTTATACCGCGAACTCAGCCGCCGAGAGAGACAAATAATGGATGCGTTACATCAACATAATCCGCTGAGTGCAAAAGAAATTCAGGCCAGCATACCTGAACCTCCTAGCTACTCTGCAGTGAGAGCTTTGATTACTCGCCTTGTTGATAAAAAAGTCGTGATGTATGAGCAACAGGGTGCAAAGTATTTGTATCGCCCTGTCGTGGCCGAAAAGAAAATCCAGACCTCGGCAGTCGCGCGTTTATTAAATACCTTTTTTAAAGGCTCCAAGCACAATGCAGTGACAGCGTTATTGGATGCTGAAGGTGAAAAAATGACACCGGAAGAAATTGCTGCAATTGAGCGCAAAATTGCTTCACTAAAACCCAAGTGTTAGAGGTGTTGCCATGTTTAATACATTTATTTTAATAGAAATATTTTTAAAGTTGATAGGTGTAGCATGGGTCATCCGATGGTGGATTATGCATTCGCGTGATTCGCACGCAGGGCGTTTATCCCGAGTGATCGGCATGGCTTTTTTGGGTGCAATTCTACTACCCGTATCCGTCATTATATTACCAACAATAACGTTGCCGTTTTTACCGCATAGTTTGTGGATGTTCTTTCAGCGAGATACTGATTTTTTCATTTCATATTTTTGGGTAAGTGCAATTACGCTGTATTTTACTGTGTTCTTTATACAGCTTTTTATTTGGTTATATGCTCATATTAGCTTTAGGTACATGATCGCTCACGCAAAGCCCTGTATAGCTGAAACTATGCAAAAAAAGGTATCGATTGAGGAAAGTATCGGTAAAAAAATCGATGCAGAAATTTTGATTGCTCCGGTATCTGGCCCTTTTACGTATGGCGTATTGCATTCGGTTATTATTTTGCCGCAAGATTATATGGCTTGGGATGATGCGCGTTTATTACGGGTTCTTGCTCACGAACTGACGCACGTAGCGCGCCGCGATTGGCTATGGAAAAATATTATTGACGTGATGGCTATGATTCTATGGTGTATGCCGGGTTTAACGTATCTTAAGTCTCGTTTTGAATGGTATATCGAAGTAAATGCCGATGATGGCGTGCTGTTCTTAGATGAGAATCGGCTTGCCTACGCAAACGATATGTTGGCTTTTGCAAACGGCGAGGGTGTGAGTCAACGCTTGCATGATAAATCGAATAATGATGCTGAAGATGGATTAGGTGCCCACTCTACATACGGTGGCACGGTACTATCGATAATATCTGGTTCATATTGTTATGAGCGTATTGCTGCAGTGCTAGATGGTTCTCGTCATCGCTCACAAAAACCTTACCAAGATCGCTCAATAGTATCCGTTTTATTGGCAGTTTTCATATGGTCTGCAATTGCACTCATATCCTTAGGACCTATTCAAAGCGAAGCTTTGCTTAAAGATGGCTTACCTTCTGGTGATAAGTTTAGTGAAGGGGCGTGGTTGAGAACCCGCCTATTGGGGAAAGTTGAGCCAGAGCTGTTGCTGAATAGTCAGCAACAAGCCGCCAATAATCATAGTACATCAATAGGGTACCTCACTATGACTGGCTGTGACTTTACGTCTTCTCTTCAGCCTATTCGGTCACCTGTGCTTCAGCCAGAACCTTATTTTGAAGAATTAGTAACAACATATTATGAGCAAATCCCAATTGTTGAATTACCTAAATCTTCATTGTTGGCAAGTGTGCAGCAAGGTTTGTCATGGGACATTGAAGCTAATCCCGCATTACCCTCTGTCCTGATGGAAGGCAATATAGCAATGCGTTCTGTTACGCCAGAGTACCCACGGATAGCGCGTAAAAATAAAATAGAAGGTAAGGTGATCGCACAATTTTCTATTTTACCTAATGGGCAGGCTGATGATATTCGCATTGCCATGGCAGCACCTAAGCATGTTTTTAATCAAAGCGTAGTAAAAGCGATTAAAGCATCGCGCTTTCGACCTGCCCAAAAAGACGGGCATTTTGTTAAAACGTTTCATGCATCACAAACCTTTACTTTTTATTTGTCTCCACCGCAGCCTTTAAAAGGCTACAAGCCCGAACTTGGGCAGGCTATCAAAACAGCGACTTTCAATAAGTGATTAACGCTTTTTCTGACAATATCTTTTCTTCTCAATGGAGAGTGCATTATGATTTTATCTTTTTCAAACGCTATAAATATGCGTTTCACCGCTCGTTGGTTGGTTTCATCTGCTTTGGCTTTATTGGTGACGATTTTATTGGTAACGCTAATGCATAGTCTGATCCGCAGTGAGCCTGTAGTGACTGAGCCGACTTATACTCAACCTCCCATTGATGTGGTGATGCCTAAGCGTGTCATCGAAAATCAAGAAATAGCACCTCCCAACAAACCAGAAAAAGTTGAGCCTGAGCCCATTATCCCTCGGCTTGTACAAACAGAAATCACGCAAAAAGCCCCTGTGTTGACAGGCTTTAGTCATGCGCCTAAAGCGTCTTTTAGGGGAGTACCAGTAGCGGACTCTGGGCGTTTTCCTATTGCCCGCATTATGGTTGCACCAGAGTACCCTTATCGTGCAGCGCAAAAGAATATAGAGGGGTATGTGGATATTACGTTTGATATTACCGTTGCGGGTATTCCCAGTAATATACAGGTCACGGCTGCTAAGCCTGAAAAGATTTTTAATGCGGCAGCACTTAAGGCAATTAAACGCTGGCGTTTTATGCCTTATGAGCAAGACGGCGAAGCTGTCCCTTTTTATGGCATGGCTAAGCGTTTGGTATTTGATCTAGAGGAATAAAGAGGACTTAGACACTTTTTAAGCGTATTTAAAAGCTTTGGCGCCTTTTTTAGTTATTTAGACCATAGCTCATTTGTTAAGATTATTGATTGTGGCATAACTGATTCCTTGATATATCCTGTAAAGATATCTTATAGATCATTTAATAAGTAGGTTGAGGTGATGTGGTATGGGAAGCAGTATGCTACGGGAAGCGACATCTTATATTCGGCCAGTGAATATTGATAATGCTCATGCATTTTTAAAATCAGTCTTAGACTCTGTTAAAGATCATATTGTAGTGATTGATCAGTATGGAGAGATTAAGTTTTATAATAAAAGTTGGTCTTGCTTTGGCGATGAAAATAATTGCGCAGCATCTACTTGGTGTGGCTTAAATTACCTAGCCGAATGCGATAATGCCACACGATCTGGTGATGAATTTGGTGCCAAAGCGGGTGAGGGCATTCGAGACGTTATTGCTGGTAATAAAACAGAGTTTTACTTTGAGTATCCTTGTCATAGCCCATGTGAACAGCGATGGTTTATGATGCGTGTAACGCCATTCAAAATGGATCGGCAATGCTTTTATGTCATTAGTCATCAAAATATTACCGAGCGAAAACTCGCAGAGAATGAAGTATTTAATTTGGCACGTTTGGATGGCTTAACCAATATCCTTAATCGAAGAACATTTGATGAATTATTGGGAAGCGAATGGAAAAGGTGTTCCCGATCTCACACTCCAATTTCTTTAGCTCTCATTGATCTTGATTATTTTAAGCTATTAAATGATTACTATGGGCATCAATCAGGAGACGACTGTTTGATTCGGGTTGGCGCTTTACTCCGAAGCTTTGCTAATCGTACGGGTGATATTTGTGCTCGGTACGGTGGAGAAGAGTTTGCGCTCGTTTGGCCCGATACATCGCTTGAAAATGCTCAACATATGGCTCAAAACGTCGTTAAGCAGATCGCCGAGTTAAAAATTTTGAATGAGCAATCACCGGTTAACCAATACTTAACAGCCAGTATTGGTGTGGCTCAGATGATACCTACGGTAGAGTATGATAAAGCAGATCTTATTAATCGAGCGGATAACATGCTTTATCAGGCAAAAAAACAGGGACGAAATTGTGTAGAGTTATCGGCAGACCAAGTGCCTATTCATAGCGTTCCTCGCGGACACAGTGGCAATAACGGCATAGCCCTAGCTTAAGTGAGCGTATTTATTGATGAGTGTATTGGTTTATAGCAAACTTGGCTCGCAGTAAACCAAAGAGTGTACATCTTGATTTAAAAGGACTTCACGTTAAATCATCTTTTATGAATGTGTCATGTTGGTGCATGCGGCGCATTGCAGCATCCAATCTTCTTTGATCTAGTGTTTATATCAAACAGACGCCACATGCGGGTCACAGAGAAAGAGCGGCATCTTTCTCTAAGATAAATTACTTGCGTATTCTTTAGTTGAATGACTTTGAATGACTTTGAATGACTGCTATTCATGTCGAGCCATCGTTATTCTAGCTTAACCTATCTTTTTCGCCCTTCATTCCTACTGTAAGCAGTTGTTTGTGTAGTACCGCACCAACAACTGCTGCACCATATTTCATCCGTTGAGTTATTTTGCATTTAAATTGACCATTTGGTCAGCTTTTTATTGTGTATTGATATTTTTTAAGTCTTTGAATTACATATCTTTTATTGATTTTTTTTATGTGAAAATCCATTTTGGATTGTTTTTTGCGTTGTGTTAGGCCAAGTGACTTTTGATGCCTTTTAAATGGGCGTGTGAGTCTCATGACCTCTATTTTTATTTTCGATAGATAAGAATGATTGTTCTTAATGCCTGAGTAATGGCTGTTGATCAGTTAGTAAAAATGTTGAGGGAAGTTGTTTTACTTTGTTGTGAGG
>CALIUX010000209.1 GCA_938048505.1 uncultured Pseudomonadales bacterium | reverse complement strand
ATTGTGATTGATAAGCTGTCTAATGTTACGGTCGGTGCGGGTATGGTGACCAAAACCTTAGAAGGTCGAGGCGAAGTTAAAACGGACTTCTCTGCTTTTGAAGTTGAATTAAATGCGCTTGTGCGCAAGCATTTCCCTCATTGGGGCAGCAAAGATATTTCAACTTTGCTGAAAAAATAAATATTGTTTTAGCTATATTTAAAGGCCCGAATGGGCCTTTTATTTTATATCTTTGAGCTTTTATTGGCTCTTCGCTTGCGGCCAAAAAGTGGCTTGTAATCCACCCATGATGCTACGGTTTAGGTATAGGTGGAGTGGATACATACTACGCGTGGCACTATGCTATGCGGAAGTGGTAATGATGAAATTCTATTCTTTAATCAAGCTGGCTTTTTTCTTTAATCAAATTGATAGTCTTGAGAATCTAAGCAGGCTTGTATATTGCCTGAGTTATAGCCATCTCGAAATGCAATTTCTCTCTCTGCGATACTGATTGTTGGGAGGAACTGCCCTGATGGTCCAAGTACTTTATCTATATTGGTAATAAAGCTCCTCATGATCTCTTTATCGCCATGTTGCTTGGCATAAGCCCCTGCAATACAATCCGCTAAAAGCTCGGCTTCTCTGTGTGGTCCAATCCTTGAAAAGTTTTCACGCTTAAATGCAACTGCGTGCCCAGCTTCGTGCGCCGTCGTTCCACGAGCAAATGCCAAAGACATATTGCGAGAAAGGTAGAAGTCTACACTGTTGCCTACAGTTCTATCTGCAGGGCAGAAGAAGGGGGTTGCAAGAAAAGGGCTGACACTGCATGCGGTTATGTTTTCAGTGCTACCAAAGCTTGTAAACTCCATTGTTGCGCCTGGGGCATAAGAATCCCTTATTCGGCTGAAAACAGTTACTGTCTCGCCCTGGTATGCAATTCTAGATTGTATGTACTCTGCAATGGGCACTGAACGCTCAATCGGTGTGCCATCAATATACGCAGCAGAAAGATTGACGGTAAACATACTGTTTGCATTTGCAGATAACAAGAATGCTGCAGAAAGCGCTGTGTATTTTAGAATTTTTGTTTTTGTAAATAAGAACATACATCTGTTTCCTATTAATTTTTGGGCAAAGTAGGCTGGCCCGCTAGAAAGGGTATAGTTGTTGTTTTTTTAAGTTGTTTTTTACTTTTATTGTGAATAATTAAGAGGATGTCAGTGCTTCGAGAACGGCCGTTTCTTGGTTGAGTTCAATAGCTCGGTTGTAGATGTTTGCTGACTCTACTTGGTAAAGAGATTGCCCTGCTTTAATTTGCTCTTCGGTTAAGGTGTTTGCAAAGTGTGCTTCATAAAGCTGCTGGCGTTTGTCACCCAGCTTTTTTGCAATGAGGTGCCATGCGTAAGCTTGTTCAGGCTTTTTTTCGATAAGAGCTATTTCTGATAATATCGATGCCGATCGTATACTGCCCATCGATACCGTCTCTCGATAAAGCGAAATAGCTTTGTCGCTGTATTCTTTTGCCGCTTCTGGCGAATCGCTGCGCTTCTTGAGGGAAAAATAATAGCGGTCTGCTAGGTTTTGCATGGCTTTAATATCACCAGACTCGGCTAAGCTTTCTACTGTTTCAAGCGGATATTGATCCATTTCTATTGAGTCAAAATACCCCTTTTCTTTAGCTTGCTCGATTTTAATGGCATCTGTGACTTCGATTGCTAGTAGTTCTTCACTTATTTCACTGCCTGGAAATTCTTTTTGTAGTGTTTGGTATCGTTCATCAGTAATGTTGGCGATTTTATCGGAGTCGACATCATTGAGTGTCTCAGCTAGTTTGGCTGTTAAGTTGTCGATCAATGTTTTTTTTAACTGATACTGCTCAACAATATTAAATTCTTGTGCAGCGTTGGCAGTCGGTGCAGCAGCTGGCGTTTTATTTGGCTGAAGGCTGTTAGTATTTCTGTCTATGGCAACAGCATCTATTTTGCCAATTGGGTTGTCTCCATATTCTTTTTGGCAAAGAAAAATAGCACCCAAAAGTGCAACAACAACAATGCTGGTGGCTGGGTTATATATGATTTCTTTCATTTTGGCCCTTTTATTTCAATTCGATTTGAGTGTCGCGTTGAGCTGGGTGATTATCATGCCTGTAGTAGTATTTTTAAAACTTATGGTTGCTATGATATTTCTTCTGGCTAATTATTAGCTCATTCTTTGGCAGTGATAGTCTTAGATTTATTAGGTTGTTGTGGTGATGGTAACAGTCATTCGAGAAAATAAGTAACAATTATGTATATTGTTACGTGTCATTGCTGTTTTATTCATAGAATGTGGCGTAAGAGGTTGTTGCATGTCCTTTAAAGCCCATGTTATAGGTGATATTTAAACCTTTTGTTTGCTGTAATGTGTTTTTAAAAAGACTTTAGACTGGTTTTTTTGTGAAATCGGTTATTTTTAATGACTTTTTTGCAAACATCCCATCCTTGGTCTGTCATTAAGTCGCAGTCTTTGGTTAGGTGGCGCTTAAATACTGTGTTGAGTGTTGGCGGCTGAAATAGTTAAGGATTGTTAGTCAAATAGCTTTCCTAGTAAAACCGGTATTGCTGTTTCGACCCTCAGAATGCGGCTGCCCAGCTTTTTGGGGGCGAACCCTGAGCTGATAAAGAAGTCAACTTCTGATTGTGTGAACCCACCTTCGGGTCCAATAGCAATTGCCGTATCTATTGTTTGATCTGGCAATGTTGTGGCGTTTTCGTAGTTCCCCGGATGGGCAATAATTTTTTGTTTGTGAGGGAGTAGGGGGCTGAGTTTGTCTTTGACTTCACGCCAGCTTTTATAGCATGTAATAATTGGTATTTGAGTGGCCTTTGCTTGTTCAAGGCCTAGAGTTAAATGCTCTTCGATGGTGCTATGGGCCAGTAAAGGGGTTTGCCAAAAGCTTTTTTCAACTCGCTCAGTATGAATAAGATGAATATGCTTTACGCCCATTGTTGCCATGGTTTGCAGGCTTCGTTGCAGCATTCTTGGTCTGGGTAGGGCAAGAATGACATCGGCGTTAAGTTGAGCG
>CALIUX010000208.1 GCA_938048505.1 uncultured Pseudomonadales bacterium | reverse complement strand
AGAGCTAGCCTATTCAAAACAGGATAGCTTTTGGCAAAACCAAAAGTCATGACAGGGATTATATAAGAGGCGGTAGTTTGTCAGGAAAGCACTGCAACAAACCAATTATTAAGAGGGATTAGGCTGCTCTGTCCATTTAGCCTAAATAGCCAACCTATTACATCACCACGAGCAGAAGGCAGCTGGGTGATGTATAGGCTTTAGATATATAAGTTTTAAAAGACGAGTCGTTAAGAAAAATAACGCTGGTTCAATTTGCTCCAGATTTTCGTCGCACCTGATTCTATTGCAGTTGAGACGGAGACACCCAACTTTTCAGGAAGTGTCTTTTTGTGTTCATAACAAACTTCAAAGATATCGGCGGTATCTGACAAACCATAAAGATATTCATCAGTTGTTGAAATCGCATCGATCAGCTTATTATCTAGAGCACGTGAACCAAACCATATTTCACCGGTTGCGATTTCTTCAATATCAACTTGTTCACGGTTTGAACTGACAAAATCCTTAAACAACACATGAGTGTCTTCTAAATCTTCAATGAATTTTTGGCGCCCTTCTTCTGTGTTTTCACCTAACATCGTCAAAGTGCGCTTATACTTACCCGCTGTCAGCATTTCATAATCTACATCGTACTTTTTCAGAACACGGTGAAAATTAGGTAACTGAGCTAACACACCAATCGAACCGATAATAGCAAACGGTGCGGCCAATATTTTATCCGCTACACAGGCCATCATATAGCCACCGCTTGCTGCTACTTTATCGACACAAACCGTTAAAGGAATTTCTTTTGCTGTGATACGAGATAGCTGGCTTGATGCTAAACCATAGCTGTGAACCATACCGCCACCGCTTTCAAGCTTAACAACAACCTCATCGGAAGCTTCTGCGATTGTCAGCACAGCCGTCACGGTTTCACGCAGCTCATCAACTGCTGACGCTTTAATATCACCGTCAAAATCTAAAACAAATACACGTTTGCGCTCAGCAGAAGAGTCGCCTTTCTTTTCTGCTTTCTCTTTTTGTTTTGATTCTTTTTTTTGCTCTTTCGATAATGCTTTAAGGGCTTTGGGTGTTAAAACGGCATTTTGCAATGCTGCCTTCATTGCATCAAAACGCTCATTAAGGTGCGTAATACTGATGTGACCTTTTTCACTGCTTTGGTTTTTCATTCCAGCCGAAACAACCAATCCGATGATCACAGCAATGGCGACAACAATCGTAATAGCCTTAACTAAAAAAAGTCCATACTCATACAAAAATTCCAAGGTCGTACTCCTGAAAAAAAGAAATTTTCAACAAAACACATGTTTTACGTTGCTAAGACTGCGTTTCAAAAAAGGCATCAATTAAATGGCGCGCTATAGTGCCCTGAGGAGGCACTTCAGGCAAGCTGTTATTGGTAAACCATTTAGCATCTGTAATTTCATCTCCATCAACAGTAATTACTCCATCATGGTAGTCTGCAAAAAAACCTAACATGAGCTGAGAAGGAAATGGCCAATTTTGACTGGTGACATATTCAATATTTCGCACACGAATACCAACCTCTTCGTACACTTCTCTAGCCAACGCCTCTTCTGCTGATTCGCCTACTTCAATAAAACCCGCTAGCGTACTATATCGACCTGCGGTCGAACGTGTGTGCTCAGCGAGCAAACATTGATTACCCTTTCGAATCAAAACAATAATACAAGGAGAGATACGAGGGTAATAAAGCGCATCACAATTTGTGCAATGTAGTGCCATTTCCTGAGCATTTAATTGGGTAGGTGCTGCACAAGCACCACAAAACTGATGACTCTTCCACCAATGCTCAAGCTGACTAGCTCTGGCGAGTAAAGAAAACTCATCCGGCTGGGTTTCATATATCAAAGAGCGTAACGCAATACCATCAGGAAGAGGCTCATCAAGAATCGCAACATAAATATGGTCATTTGCTGCGCTACAAGCGACTGAATTGCTTGTAGCGGTAACCAGTCCATTGACGAGTAGGCTTGCGCGGTAAGAGGCTGGAGGCACAGAATGAAATAAAATGCCGTCAGAGCTCGCTAAGAAACGGCCCGATGAAATAACGAGCCAACGCACATCAGCCGACATCAGGCAGCACGGTATTCAGAAGGAAAGCCAAGTGCTGCTAAGCTATCTTCTGCTAACTTCAATACCGAATCATCCGCGTTGGGGGAGTTAGCCGCTGTATCAATGTAATATTCAATACTAATAATGGCATCTGCAAAGGTTTCAAGAAGCTCTTTTAATGCAGGAGGCAAATCTGGGCTCATCAACACATCATCAACAAAATCAATACAGCTTGATAACACTGCAGAAGCTCGCTCATGCATTAAAATTAACATGCCACCGCGAACACTGGATAATGTTTTAACAATATTTCGAATATGGCCAGAGTCGTAATCTGACTCAGAGTATGCATTTAATGCACGTTTTGTAAGACTTAAACCCGCTTCAGTTTCTTTTAGTACAACTTTGGTGGCTTCAGAAAGCTCACTTAGTGCAACGATTTCTCGTTGAGCAACTTCATTTGCAGCTTCTAAGCTATCACTGGATAACTCAGCATTCTCTAGGCTTGTCGTAGCACTTTCGATAAACAGCAACGTTTTGGCCGTTTCATCAAGATCCGCTTCTGTCATCTGACCATCACGATCATTCCAGCTGCGAACACGGGTAATTTCATTTTTGAGGATAACACTCGGTCCTTTCAAACCGACTATCGCGAGGATCTCTGCAACTTTATTGAGAGTCTCAGCCAAACTATTGACATCATCGATCTGAAAAGCGCCTTGCGAAGCTGTCTCAAGGACTTTTTTGGTGTTTGATATTTCACCTTGAAGCACTTTTACTAAGGACGACACAGTACTTGCACTAGGCCCCTGTAAAGCTTGTCGCTCACGGCCTAGCTCTTCATCGGTATAACCCAGGTCAGGAATAGCGTAAATCTTGCGCAGCTTTTGGATAATGTCGCTATTCATACCCGACAACATCAAGAGGTAGAGTAGTTCTTTTACTAGACCTTTCGGTGGCATAGCCTGGTAAGCAACACTTCCGCTCTGCTGAACTTGGCGAATCACTCGATCCAAGCGGCTAAACAGCATTTTGCGGGATTCCAAAAGCTCCATATTTTGCTTTACAACCGCAACAATAGCCAAATTGCCTAACCACCAAAGCAGCGTCAAGGGCTTATCACTGCCTCCTAATCGCTGGAGGCGTATAAGTGAACGCCGCATGAGACCTAACGCTGGGATCGACTGCTTGCTTCTTAGTACACCGATTAGACCAACTTGATACATTTGGCGTAAACGCGTTAGAAGTGGCTTAAATTCCTCGTCTGTCACGACAATAGGTTCAACAGGGGGAATCAGCGGGGCATCGCGAAAAGTCACTTGAAAGAAGTGGCTTTCAGGTAGGACAGCTTCTTTACGGAGCTTTCTTAACTCATTGATTTGAGGGATTAACAGTACAGGCAAGCGCTTACGTGCACGCTGTAAATATTCAACATACGCAGACATAACAAAAAAAGCCGCGCTGATTTTTTCGAGCTTTTTTGTTGATGTAGAGGCATTATCACCTGGCTCAATGGTGGAGACAGTAAGATACAGCTCCTCAGCCAATAAACTAGCGCCTTTAAGCTCTAACAACCTAAAGATGCCCAGTATTTGCTTAATGCCATTACTGCAGGCGTTAAGGGGCGTAGCATCGTCTTTATCTGCTAAGAAGTTTTCGAGTTCACGTCCTGATTGTTCTATGGTGGCTAGTAGTTCTTCTTTTACCATAGATAAAGACTGAAGATTCAATGTGTCAGCCATACTCAAACTGTATTCCCGTTTGCTGGTTATTTGCATCTAGCATCTAGTTAGGCTTTGTTCGCTAAGCAGAGATCAACAATCATACTTAGCAGCCCATACACAATGCCTGCACACCCTAATACAATAGCACTACATCAAGCATGCTGCCGTATTGGTGGCAGTAATTACATAACAATGCAATACAATATCATTCCTAGAAGACATGCAATATGGGTAGATACCCATTGAACTAGAAACATGGTATTTGCCGGTAAAACTAATATTTCAAAAAAGTTTGCCGAGTGTAACAAAAACCGTTCAGTTTCGCACAATGCATTCTATAAAAAGCGACACACACTCACCATATAGACTTAAATGCAAAGTGACTCTCAAGAAAAAGAAACTGGCCATGAAAAATAGTCGCCGATCAAGATTGACGCCTCAAAAAGCGCTGATATAATGCGCGACTTGCTTTGCCAGAGTGGTGAAATTGGTAGACACAGGGGATTCAAAATCCCCCGCCCTTAAAAGCGTGCCGGTTCGAGTCCGGCCTCTGGTACCAAAACAATAAAATTAAGTTGTTTTAATTTATAACTTAATTTTATAAGCGAGCTATTATCCAAGATAAGAGCTCGCTTATACCCTCAAACTGAAATACTCCCCTTACTTTTAAAAAGATCAACCTCCCTATTAGGTATCTGGTTGAGGCAAACTCTTTTTACCTTGGTAGCTCAATACCGTCATGTCAGCGTATAAAGGGCTGACTACTTTATGCTTATCACTACTAAGCGCATCACCATAAAAAAAATCCTCTTCAACAAAGATCACTTTAGCTTGTGCTGTCACACTGCGAATTAGCTGAAATACTTGAAAAAGCGAAACACACGGATAAAGAGCAATTCTTCTTTTGGAATCAAAAGCAAACCAGCCTACGTCTTGCATGGCGCGCTTATT
>CALIUX010000207.1 GCA_938048505.1 uncultured Pseudomonadales bacterium | reverse complement strand
CAAGCGTGGCCGCATCGGGCGTGCCGATCTGCTTGCCTTCGGCATCCACTCGGATCGCGTTCGCAGGCTCGCCGTCTTCGCCGGGTATCGCCTATTACTTCTCATGCTTATTTTATCGACCAGTCAAATACTGTACCGGGTGCTTTGGCACTCAAAAAATTAAATATTCATGCATCGAAAAAAAGCCAATCGGTCATTATTAAAGAAATCGCAACAGGTATTGAGGCGTTGCAGTTTTTTTATGGTGTTGATTCTGATGGGTGGGGTGGTATTAATGAATATCGCTCAGCAAAGGATATGGATATCAATAAAGATGGCCAGATTGATCAGCAAGACTGGCAAACTGTTAGGGCGGTGAGGGTTGATTTTTTGCTAACCTCTCGATCCCCTCTTTTTAAAAAGCCCCAAACTGTAATCTTTAATGGAAAACCGTATCCAGGCTTATTCATGCGTAAAGCCTTCAGTGCGACAGTGAATGTAAGGAATGCGCATTATGTTGATTAATTCACACTCACACTCATATTTAGAAAAGCGTTATCAAGAGCAAACAGGAGCCGTATTGGTATTGAGTTTAATCATATTGGCAGTCCTATCTGTTATCGGTGTCTCCAGTATGCAGTCAGCTGATACTCAGCGTCTCCAACGCGCAGAGGTTGCGCATCATACAGCTATTTTATTTGAAGCTGCTGAGGCCGCGCTCAGATACGCAGAGTCAACACTATTGGCACCACCGCCTTCACCCGATTCAAACCAAGATGCTCTTTATAACAGGGCTTATAAAACGACCTATAAAGATACTCAAACTTGTCGACATAAACCTACGCCATTAGTACCACTGAAAGATAAAATGATTGATGCTTGGAATCGTGCACAGGAACTCGAGATTAATCAACAGGAAGCATACCAACTGAAAACATGGCAGTCCGAATCGGTTAAGGTTCCGGTTCAATATGATATTGATTTTTTATGTTTTATGCCTGCTCTTATGTCGAAAGAGTCAAGCGTGCAAGGTGCGCCACTGCGTTACTACCCCACCTATCAAATTACAGTGCTTGCACGTGATGATAATGGTGTTGTGCGCATTGCTTTACAGTCGACTTACCGTTTGATGACAGGTATTAAGAAACCAGAAAAGGCAAAGGGATTAAGGCTATCTTGGCGGGAGCTGGCGTTGCCACAATAAAAAAACCCACTACAGAAACCTGTAGTGGGAAAACTAACAACCTTGGAAGAATCGGAGTCTCAATAAATCATTGATTACACAAATCATTATTTAGAATCCTATGGCATTCAGGTATTAACCGAACGCACATGACATCTGAGTACGCCAGCAGGTATAAGTTCGAGCAAATGAGTAAAATGTGATGGCTGTCAGTATGCTATGGGATATTTAATTCGTATCTTCAGTAAATTTTTGACGCAGTGCGACCTGTACATCAACGGGGACAAATTTACTCACATCACCTTGTAGTGACGCAATTTCTTTCACAAGGGAAGAAGAAATAAAAGATAAATGCTCTGCAGGCGTTAAAAAGAGGCTTTCCATTTCAGGTTCGAGTGCTCGATTCATATTCGCGAGTTGGAACTCGTAATCAAAATCCGATACTGCGCGGATGCCACGTACCACACCACAGGCGTTATGTTTGTTAACGACTTCGGCGAGTAGGCAATCAAACCCACATACCTCAATATTCTCAAATCCACTTAAAACGTTCTGACACAGCCCGACGCGTTCTTCCATAGTGAAAAGCGGTTTTTTCTTGGGGCTTGCTGCGACAGCAATGACCACTTTTTCAAATAAGCGGCTTGCACGACCGACAAGGTCGATATGCCCGTTGGTAATGGGGTCAAACGTTCCCGGGTAGACAACCACAGATTGACGGCCTTGTGCCATAAGATGGCTCCACAATTAAGGTGTAGTGAAAAGGTAATGAGTAAGAGAGCTCAAACAGGGTGAATGTCTAAAGCCCAAACGATGCTGCACTGCATGTCAGCAAGCACATTGAAAAAAGCATTAAAAAACAGCTCATTAAACACCATATATCTTCTATAGCCTAGTCTCTTGGCGCTGTTTTCTGTGCACAGTAAAGTTGCCAGGCCATTGGTGTCAATAATTGTTGCCGGCTCACTATAATGGAGTTTGACCTGTCACGCGATAGAGCGCATAGACAATATTACCGGCTTCTTTTTGGCGGTGCATTGTCCAATGTGTGGGTACGGACAGCGTATAGTGCTTAGGTGTTTCGATGTAGACCAGTGCCTGCTGGCTTAGCCAGTTCTGAGACTCTAATTGTTCTATCACAACCGGCCAAAGATCTAGTGCAAAAGGCGGGTCAAGAAAGACAATATCAAAAGGCGCATTCGCTTGAGCGGCTAAGAACTGCTCTGCCTTGCTGGCAAATAACGCACACCGTAGCTTACGTTCTGCCATGTCTGGTAGGAGTCTGTCGGCATTTTTTTGTAAGGATTGATGGGCAGTGGGGTTTGGCTCCAGCATGACACTCTGCGCAGCCCCCCGCGATAGGGCTTCAAAACCTAAGGCTCCACTGCCACTAAACGCATCGAGGCAGCGTGCGTTGTGTAGATCTGGCATTAGCCAATTAAAAAGCGTTTCACGAATGCGGCTACCTGTGGGACGTAGCCCTTCGCAAGCTGGGAATTGGAGCAACCGCCCTCGCCAATCCCCTGCAATTAGCCTGACTTGAGTATTAGAAGAGGACGATGTGCGGGTGGATTGCCTCTTTTTAGGCTTGTTTTCAGCTTTTCTGGCCATTGGGTACTAGTGAGTCTCGTCGTCGATGTGCGTAGGTGGTAGCATAACGTTTTGACTGTACGTTTTTAGCTACCGATGACCTTGCTAATGCTTATTCAAAC
>CALIUX010000206.1 GCA_938048505.1 uncultured Pseudomonadales bacterium | reverse complement strand
TTGAGCCGTGAACACGCATCTAATAGCAGCGCTGTAATCGCGCCTTTACCGGGCCCAATCTCCACGATGTTATCGCTTTCTTTTGGGCTGATGGAGCGAACAATATGGCTAATGATGTGCTGATCATGTAAGAAGTTTTGACCAAAACGCTTGCGCGCGCGATGGCGATTTTCAGGCTGTTTCATGTTATCTCGATTAGGCGCTGCATACCATAGTGGTACGCAGACTCGGTATGGCGTATTAAAAAGCCTAGACCGTCGTTGGTGGCGTCAGTTATAAGTGACCATTATATCAGGCTATACAGCGAGCTGTATTAATGCTGTCTATTATGTGGTTACGAATCTGCTTGCCGCTTTTATCCTTTACGCTTTACGCATTGAGCTCCAATTGACAGTCGTTATATTGCTGATAGTAATGTTTTAGAAAGTCTTCAAAAGGAATTTGTTGCTGGGATTCTTCTTGTGCTAACTGCGCGAGAGACGTTTCGGTCATTGATTTGTAGCGTTTGATGGTGTCATCAGTGAGTGGTGATTGATTTAAGGTCTGCTTATGTTGCTCGGCCATTCTCTGACAAAAATCAATATGACTTTCGCCTGACTGAATAGCAGACATCACTTTTCCTGACGGTGTATTTTCGGGGTTGGCAACTTTTTCATCGGCCAGCCTAAAAGCATCGCAATAGGTTTGATCACCAGAGCTTTGCTTCAGCAGTTCTGTTACGGGTTTGATATCGGCTAATAGGTGCTCAGCCCACTTTTTGAGTGCAATGGGGTTGCCATTTGTATCGAGCAGTTCTAAACCGGGCTTGCGGCCTTCATTAACCGTTCTGCGTTGATTCTCTGCTGTGCGAGCAAACTCCTCTGTGTGGCATTCTGGGCTTGGTAGCAGCAGGCAGTAGAGTAAAAAGCTGTCGATAAATCGCATCGTCTGGCGCGATACGCCTGCTGGCTCGAAGGGGTCTAAATCTAAGCAGCGAACCTCTAAATATTCCACGCCGCGTTTACATAAAGCTGTTAATGCTGTTTCACCTTTGTGGGCCGTGCGCTTTGGTCTGATTGGGCTATAAAATTCATTTTCGATCTGTAATAGGCTTGTATTGAGCTGTCTATGGTTGCCATTATCTAAGTTGATGTAAGGTGTGTAGGGTGTCTTAATCGCACCTTGTAGCGTCTTAATGTAGTTGGGCAGGGTGTTGTAGCAAATAAACAGTTCTTTTTGTGCGGAGCTTTGGTACCCCAAATCGCCCATGCGTAGCGAGGTCGCATAGCGTTTGCCTAGCGTATTTTCAGTAATCGTTTCTAGCGCATGAGGTCTATCTTGTACAAAGCTTGCATCTACAACAGGTGAGGCGCCGAATAAATAAATGAGCAGCCAGTAGTAGCGTCGAAAATTACGTATTAGGTGAAAATATTTTTGCGTAATGTAAGTTTCTAGGCTTTCACAGCTCATTTCATGTTGGTGCAAAAAAGCCCAAAAAGCGCGTGGTAATGAGAAGTTATAATGCAGCCCGGCTACCGTTTGCATTGTTCTACCGTAACGCAGGCCTAAGCCCTCTCGGTAAACAGTTTTCATCTTTGCAACATTGCTGCTGCCATACAAGGCAACAGGTATGGCATCGTCGTGTGGTAAGCGGCAGGGCATGCTGGCAGGCCAAATGACTTCATTGCCTATTTGGGTGTAAGTATATTGGTGTAGTGTGTCGAGATCTTCCAATGCGTGTTGATTGAGGTGAGTGGGCGGTGTAATAAACTCCAGCAAAGACTCACTAAAATCTGTTGTAATTTGACTGTGTGTGAGAGGTGATCCCAATCCTATTGGATGGGTAGCCTGACTCAGGTCGCCATTGGTTGTTGCGCGTAACCCTTCTTTTTCAACTCCTTTTAAAAATCCCCGTGTGAGCGGGTGGTTTTCCGATTCGCTGAGCTGTTGAAGTAGCGCCATGACAGAGGTGGATGACTGTAATTCAGGGAGGTGGGCGTCTGTCATGGGTTATCTTCTTCTGGTAGTGGGGTTGCTAATTGAGGGCTGATGTCGTTAGCGGACTGTTTGATTTCTGAACCAAGTGTGTCGCCTGTTGGCATGTCCTGCGTATTGCTTTCATATGCTTGCAGTGAGTCGTTTTGCTGCGCATGGCTTGCTGGCTCAGTCTCAATATCCAATGTGGGGCTTAAATCGGGCAATAACGAGTCCGGAATTTGAGGTATACCTTTGTCATTGGTTCCGCAGGTGATGATTTCGATTCGAATATCGGCAAATTTAACCGTTATTTCTGCTTTGGTGTTGAGCGCTTCGTCTTTGTGGACTGTACGATAAATGCGCTTTGCATCACCGCCATCAACCCATTCTTGCTGATTATTTAAAAAATAACCGTCTTGGTTCTGCAGTAAGTAAACTTTTGTCATTGTTGCGAGTCACTTATAGGGAGCTTAAGGCCAGCAAATACTTGCTGGCTGTTGTTGGTTGGCAGCATAGCGTTTGATCGGAATGTTGGCCAGACTTGAGCACTTGTTCATGGTGTATGGAAAGTGTGTGGAATTGGAGTGGTTGAAAATGGGATGTTGCATTTTAAGGCTTTGTTGTGGTGCGTCTGGCGCAATGCTTAAAGCGGTAAAGCACGGCCTAAAAGTCAGCTTTTATCCAGTTAAATCAATTGTGTCTGCTATAACTAATGCAAGCAGTCTTGGCAATAAACTGCCTCATTTGTGCTTTATTCTCCAAAATACGCTCTTGTATGGCTATATTTAATATTATCTATTTGCATGTCCGCACACTTTCGGGGATATTGTTGCGCCAGTAATGGCCTAAATATCGTTCCAATCATGCTTTTTGTTCGTTTTGTTTAAGGGTTAAACACTTGGCTGAACTTGTAATCAATAATAATGGAGAAAGCCGGTGAATAGTCACTCGTTGGCCTCATCTCCCATCATGCAGACCGCCAGTGATTACTGGGCAAAGTGTGTAGGGGTTGCCAAGCGTATACCGCCAAAAAGACTGCGTCAGCTAGTCATATTACTCATGGTTATCTGGGTTATTCATAGTATTGCTCGCTTGTTTTGGGTTGTTGTGCCTGTGCCTCATCAGCCTGTTACGCCTGTTGTGCCTGCTAAGGTGGGTGTGATTAGTACTGCTTCGGTTCGATCAGTTGATCTTAATTCGCTCAACAACCTATTTGGTAACTATGATCCTAAGGCAGAGCAAGATCGCTTAGCGGCTGAGCGTCAGCGACAAAAAGAGCTGGATGCAGCAAAGCCAGTTCAAGAAACAAAGCTGAATCTTAAATTACAGGGTGTTATTGCCAGTAATCAACCCGAAAAGTCGTGGGCTATTATTGGTGAAGCCAGCTCCCAAAAACTCTACAAAATTGGCGATAAAATTCCCGGTGCACGTAATGTGTCACTTAAGGATGTCGCTGATTTATGGGTTATTCTTGATAATAATGGCAAAGCCGAAAAGCTATGGTTGTACGGTGAAGACGGCAAGAAGGTTGCGTCAACACGTCGGCAGCCGCGAAAAGCGCCTGCACCAAAACCGAAACAGCCAGATAATGTAACCAAGCGCCAAATTTCCAGTGATCAAATTGCCCAGGCAAAATCAATAGGTGATGTGGTTCGTTTTATGGTGGCAACTGAAAACGGTCAAATGGTCGGTTATAAAGTACGTCCCGGTCGCAAGCGCGAACTATTTGATCAAGTAGGCCTTAAAAATAATGATATTGTCGTTTCTGTAAATGGCATTGAAGTGAACGAACCGCAGAAGGTTCGTGAGGTCTATCAAGCATTGAAAACGGCTACCGAGGCAAACCTTGAGGTTATGCGCGATGGCAGTACACAATTTATACAAATCCGCATGAGTTCTGAATAAGGAGACGGGTGGGTGCTTAAACGAATAATAAAGGCTGGTGCGGTATTTTCTATGCTGGCTGTAATGAGTACAGCAGCTTGGGCTGAACAAACCTGGACGGTCAATTTTAAAGACTCTGATATTCAAGAGGTCATCAAGTTTGTTGCCGATGTGACAGGCAAGACAACGGTGATCGATCAACGCGTTAAAGGGCGTGTCAAAGTCATTTCTTCAAAGCCTTTGAACGAAGAAGAACTGCTGCACTTATTTCGTACAGTTTTAGAAATACACGATTACACCTTAGTTGAAGTGGATGATGTGATTCGTGTGGTGCCTCTTAAAGATGCACGCTCTTCGCCTGTTCCTGTAACGGATCAGTCCACAAAAGAAGAAGGTTTTGTTACGCAAGTTATTCAGTTGCAAAACATTGCGGCGGCTAAGGTGCTACCTGTTATTCGCCCGCTCGTGCCTCAGCATTCGCACTTGGCGGCATATGACCCCTCTAACTCGATTGTGATTTCTGACTCTATCGATAATATCCAACGCATACGCTCCCTTATTGAGCGTATTGATAAATCTGCAACGCCGGTAACGGATGTTGTCGAGCTTAAATATGCTAGCGCCGATGAAATGGTGCAAACCTTAACTAAGGTTGATAAAGACGAAAAAGCACGTGGCTCTAAAAATAAAGTGACATTAATTGCTGACAAGCGAAACAATGCGGTTTTGATTACGGGTGAAGAGTTGCAGCGTAAGCGTATTAAGACGCTTTTGCGTAAGCTAGATAAGCCCAAGCCTCAAACAGGCAATGTACGTGTTATTTACCTTGAATACGCAAAAGCTAAGCCAACAGCAGAGGTGTTGACAAAAGTTGTTGCAAACTTATCAAAGCTTGGCCCAGGTGGTAAAGGCGATGCCGCTAAGTCTAGTGCAACAGTAGAAGCGGATGAAGATACTAACTCACTTCTGATTACTGCTGAGGGTGATTCACTTAATACCCTGTTGGCAGTCGTTGAGCGTCTTGATATTCGTAGAGCGCAAGTATTGGTTGAAGCGATTATTGTTCAGCTCAGCGAAGGCTTTGATAAAAACCTCGGTGTTGGTTGGATGTTTAGAAATACCGATAATGGTGGTTTTGGTGCTTCAAATTTTGGCGGTAATTTTGCTGGCCCTGCGGCTGCAGCGCTAGGGGGTTCAACAGACCTCACCGACGATGCTAACAATGTCTCTGCTCTAACAGATTTGGCGACGGCTCTTAGCGGTGCGGCATCAGCTGGCCGCGGTGTACTTGGTTTGATCGGAACAAATGATGATATTGATTTCGCCACAGTTTTAAATGTGCTTGAAGGCGACTCTGATAGCAATGTTCTTTCTACTCCCTCACTGCTAACAATGGATAACGCAGAAGCTAGCTTTACTGTTGGTCAAAATGTTCCTTTTATTACAGGTAGCTTCAGCGGTACTGGTAATGGCGGCGGCATTAGTAGCCCTTTCACCACCGTTCAGCGTGAGGACGTTGGCGTAACGTTGAATGTTACGCCTCATGTTAATGAAGGTGACAAAGTCGTGCTTGATATATCGCAAGAAATTTCGAGTGTTCTTGAGCAAGGCCCTAATGGCCCTACAACTTCTCAGACAAAAGTTGAAACACAGGTATTGGCCTCTAATGGTGAAGTGATTATTCTGAGTGG
>CALIUX010000205.1 GCA_938048505.1 uncultured Pseudomonadales bacterium | reverse complement strand
TAGCATATAAGTTAATCGATCATCGGGGTAATCTGGGTCTAAAGGCAGGTAAGCGGCACCTGCTTTAAGTATGCCCAGCAATGCAATCATTAATTGCGGTGTTTTCGTTGAACACAAACCAATAATATGTGTTTTTTCTTCATCCGATTTTTTACCTATGCCAATTGCACAAAGCTGTTTGGCAAAGGCATCGGATTCTTCGATTAATTCGTGATACGTTAATGTTTGCCTCGCATCACCTTCATGTTGCGAGGGCATAACAATCGACAGCGTTTGGTGTTTTTTGTGTTGGTCAATGAGTGCTATAGGAAGTGTGGTCGATGCGCTTTTATTTTTTATGCCGCTCCAGTTGACAAGTAATTGATTATTTTCTTCTTCAGTGAGAATAGGAAGTGTACTAATGGGCGCTGCAGGCTGTGCAAGCATATTTTCGAGCAATTGGATATAATGCTGTGTGAAGCACTGAATAGTAGAAGCTAAGAAAAGGTCTGTGTTGTATTTAAAGACACAATGAAATTGACCTTCTGATTCATCTTCATATGCCGATAACGTGATATCAAATTGACCTTCTTCTTCAGGTAATTCGATGTAATCGAGCCGATAACCGTATTGTTCTGTTGCGACTTTATGAGATAGCAAAATAAACATTGCTTGAAAAACAGCTGATCGACTCGGATCATGTTTTAATCCTAATTTATCAACTAGCATGACAAAAGGGTATTCTTGATTGTCTAGACCATTGAGTACGGTATTTTGTACTTGCCCCATTAATTGTTCTGTATTGGGGTTGTCACCCAAATTTACATGCAACGGTAATGGATTAACAAAATAGCCGTATAAATCAGAGAATTCTGGTTCTGTTCGCCCCATAACTGGGCTGCCAACAATAATGTCATCTTGACCGCTGTAACGATGCAGTAACGCATAATAGGCTGAGAGCAGAACCATAAATACTGTTGCCCCATGCTTGTGGGCAAGCTGATGTACACGTTGTGTGATATCGGCATTTAAGGTGAAAAATTCAGATGCACCGTTATTGGTTTGTACCGCAGGACGAGGTTTGTCAATCGGTAGTTGCAATGCGGGTATTTCTTTGGGTAAATGCTGTAGCCAGTATTCTTCCATTTTGTTAGCGCGTGGGCTGGCTAAAAAGTGATTTTGCCAATTCACATAATCGAGATAACGCGCTTTGACGGGCGGTAGAACAGTTTTTTCACCACGACCAATTCCTTCATAGAGTGCGAGTAGTTCTTCAATAAAGGTAAAGGTTGATATGGCATCAGAGATAATATGGTGAACTGCTTTCATCATGACCCAGCGATCATCCCCTAAGCGATACAATCGAAAACGCATCAGTGGATCATGTGCTAAATCGTAAGGTTTGCGATATTCTTCAATGATATGGTTGTAAACGTCATCCCATGGCGCACCCTCCATATCAATAAGTGCGATATTTTCTTTTACATCTCGGTGTATTAGCTGTACGGCTTGACCGTCTTTGTGAATAAAATTAGAGCGTAATAATGGATGCCGTTGAATTAAATGACGAACACAGTCAAACATGCGTTCAGGGTTAACGTGGGTGCGCATTTCAACGGCGCCACCAATATTGTATGCAAACCCGTCAGGGTTCAAATGTTTGAGAAACCAGAGCGCCGTTTGATTTTGAGATAAGGGGAACTCCTGTTCATTTGTGTACGTTTCGATATCTGTATTGCTTGTGGTTTGAATATTTTCATCAAATTGTTCTGCAAGCCCTTGATGTAATTGTTCCAGCAACTCATCCACTGTTGTACCAGACAGTAGCGTCACAACCGGTAGTGAAATATTAATATCCCGCTGTATGCGGGCACGCAATTCAATAGCCAGTAATGAATCAAGACCCAGTTCATTTAAACTGCTATCAGCGGCTACTTTATCGGTTTTAATACGCAAAACATCGCTTACAACAAAGGTAAAATGTTCGCGCAGCAAGGTTTCTTTTTCGTCTTCTAATGCGTGTCCGTATCGCTCGACAAAATTGCCTGTCTCAGTATCATCATTTTCACTGCTCGCAATCGAGAGGTCAGTGATTATTGGCGGCATTTCTTGATACCAAGCATTAAAGAGAGGCCAGTCAACGACAGTATTTACCATGAGTTGCGCGACATTTTGCCCCATCACGCGTTCTAGTACGTCCATGCCTGCCTCTGCAGCAAGGGAGTTCATTCCTCGGCTGTTACGGTAATGTTCAATAAGGCCTAATTCTTCAATCATGCCAGTTGCCCAAGGGCCCCAGTCAATAGAAATACCTGGCAAGCCTTGTGCGCGGCGGTAGTGTGCAAGGGCATCTAAAAAAGCATTCCCTGCGGCATAATTTGTTTGGCCTGCGGTGGTAAGAAGTGATGCAACAGAAGCAAACATGACAAAGTGATCGAGAGGCTCTTTACACAGAGTCTTATGCAGTAAATAGCTGCCTAATACCTTAGGTTTGTAAGCGGTATCAAAGGCTTCTTGTGTCATGTCCGGTAAGAGCGTATCGCGTACTTGACCCGCCAAGTGAAAAACGCCTCTTATTGGCGGGAGTGATTGCTGTTGGAAGCATTCATACCACTCATTCATACTGGCCTCTGAGCTGACATCAACCGCCATAGGCAACGCTTGTGCCCCAAGGTTTTCAAGCTCTTTTAGAAACGCAAT
>CALIUX010000204.1 GCA_938048505.1 uncultured Pseudomonadales bacterium | reverse complement strand
GCGGCACATGTGGGCCACGGCACATATCCATGTATTCTTCGTGATGGTACAAGCCTGGGCGATCATCCTGTGCAATATCTTGATCTAAAATCTCAATTTTATACTGCTCGCCGCGAGCCTCAAACGCGTCACGCGCCTCTTTCCAACTGGCTTTCTTTTTCACAACGGGATAATTCGTTTTAGCCAATTCCAGCATGCGCTTTTCGAGCTTTTCGACATCTTCGTCGGTCAGCATATAGTCCATATCAATATCGTAATAAAAGCCATTTTCAATGGTTGGACCAATAGCCATTTTGGCATCAGGCCACAACTGCTTAACAGCATGACCAATCAGGTGAGCGCAAGAATGGCGTATAATCTCGAGACCGTCTTCATCACGGGCGGTAAAGAGCGTGACATCAGAATCTTCTGTGATCATATCGCACGCATCAACACGCTCACCATTTACACGGCCAGCAATAGTCGCCTTTGCGAGGCCGGGACCAATATCAGCCGCAACATCCAACACAGAAACTGGCTGTTCAAATTCGCGTTTAGAGCCGTCAGGAAGAGTAATAATAGGCATTGTAAATCCTTAGTCAGTGGTGGCCCCTACTAAAGGCCACATGAAGATAATAGGGAAAAGTTATGTCATGCATCACAGCCAACACACCATGACGCCATTTTTAAAAGCGAGCAGTATACGGAGTTGAGCATGAGCACGCAAAAAGAGAACGCATTTGTTGGCTATTCTTAAGGTGTGAGTTCCTAGATATTTGCTACCGCCACTCAATTGTGAACACAATAAAGAGGCATTAAGAAAGGAAACATCAAGCCACCCTCAACATATCATCCACACCTCAAGCAAACCTCGCACGCTAAACTCATCCAGGTTGAGAGCTTTACAAACTCATTACTTCAGAGTGCGTGAGAAAAGAACGTGCAAGCCAATCAGCTCAGAAAAACATGCTAAAGTGGCCTTTACCAATAGCAGTTACGCTTAGCAGTTGCTCCTGCACAGATGCAAAAAGCGTCCGTCAACAACACACCAACTTACACTATTCCCAACTCAAAGTGTGTTGATCTTTTCAGTATAAAAAATAAGCAAAACTGGAAGTTCGAGGGATCGGTCAAAGTCGCGAAGGCAATACGAGCAAAGTTCATTGACGGTTAATAGCGGTAGCTTGCCTGCTCATTTTGAGTTATTAGGATGATAAGCGCATGGCATCAGTGCTTTTTAAAGATTAAATTGAGAAGTTCGTAATCATCATTTTTTTGTCGCACGCAAAATCAATCATCTACATATCAAAGCCTCAGCTCCGCACCGAGTAACACAATAATTCCTTTATTTTTTGCATTGTCATTTCAACTTGCAATTTTTTGCCAAACAGAATACATAGGAATCATAAAGAATATCTCTCTTCCAACTCTAATAAATATTTTTTGCGATCAATTCCGCCGCCGTATCCAGTCATGTCGCCATTCTTACCAATAACGCGATGACACGGAATTAAAATTGAAATTCGATTTGAGCCGTTTGCAGTTGCAACAGCCCTTACAGCTTTGGGATTTCCAATTCGTTTAGCTTGTTCTTGATAGGATGCTTTAGCACCAAATGGAATTTTAATCAGCTCCTTCCAAACTTGTTTTTGAAAGTCTGTTCCCGGTGTAAATAATTGCACTGAAAATTCTTTTCTATGCCCAGAGAAATATTCATAAAGCTGTTTTTTTAGTTTATGCATATGCTGATTTTGACCAAATACCACCTTCGCATTAAGACGATTTTGTAAGTCCCCCAACTCTGTTTCCAGCATTCTTCGATCAGTAAATTCAGCCAAACAAACACCTTCTTCAGTAGCACACACAAACATTTGTCCGAGCGGGGTATCAAATCTGTCAATTAACAAAATACTGTCATAGTTTTTCTTTTTGTGTGTTTTTTTCGTATACCCAAATCCAAACTTTGATTTTTCTTCGCCAGGTAAACTTTCATCAAGCTTATCAAGCTTTAATTCTTTAAAGGCTGTGTTTAATCGAAGCATCCGATGGTAAACTTGATAGGTTATATCGTGCTCATTATTAAACCATTTTCTCAGCGAATCGCTGCATACACCAAACTCTGCAAGCTGGTACTCTGTTATCTTTTCTTTTGATTGTGTTCGTGCTGCTCTCAAAGCAGCTATAACTTGCTGATTTGCGCTAGATCTTTTCTCAAGCGGCTTGCAAATTTTACATGGTCGATAACCTGCTCTTAAAGCAGGTTTTAATGTAGAGAAAAATTCAACATTTTTCTTTAAAGGTTTCTTTGCCGGGCAAGTGGACACACACAATACAAGCGTCGTCTTCACTCCGGCAAAAAAAATGTCTAGATAAGACTCATCTTTTTTGACTAGCGCCGTATAGAATGAGTCTATTTTTAAAGGATCATCAATCAACATCTAAAACACCATATCAAATGATTGGTTTTCTTTTATAGTAATGAGAAGGCTCTCATATTAACAGGACATTTTGTCAAAAAATAAATCTCCCATACTGATTCGCTTTACGCCTAGCTTTGGCAACTCTTTAAAGCCAGCAAGACTAGGCATATACATTACATTTATTGCCATAGCCGTACTTTGAACAACACCAGAGATTTCGCTGCCATTAACGATGCAAGAGGCAAACAAACCATTCGCTCCAGCCTCAGCATAAGG
>CALIUX010000203.1 GCA_938048505.1 uncultured Pseudomonadales bacterium | reverse complement strand
AACGCGTGTGTTCGAGTCTTGGGTGAAGCAGGGCAAAATGCGCCCATTAGATGCGACGCATATTATTTTTCTTATCTGGAGTTCAACTCAGCATTATGCTGATTTTTCTGTACAGATCTCTGCGGCTATGGGAAAGAAGCGTTTAACAAAACAGGATTTTGATGAGGCCACGGAGACATTAATTAGCATTATTTTTCATGGTATCAGTGTGAATAATGAAACAAAAAAAATATAAATTTTTTATCTCAGCCTCCACGTTGTTGCCCTTAGTCCCTTATTGTCATATAAGCACTTTATTTTTGACTTTGTAACCACACACCTAAATACTCCCTTTCTTGGTCTGTCATATTTGTGCGATTCATAAACGGCATATCGTTTGACAAAACACTTCTAGCCTCTATGCGAGGCGCCCATTGTCTTATTTGATCCATGTTTTCTAAAATAACGCCAGCCTGTGCAGCAGTGAACATTGAGTCGGTATTCTGTGTTGCATGGCAAGATGAGCAGCGTTGTTTGATAATAGAAAGCACTTGTTCATTCGTCACTTCTATAGCTGCACTTGTTTGAAGTGGTTTTTGAGTGGGCGCGATAACCCAAGCAAGTACTGCTAACGCGACTGTAGCGCTAATCAATATGCTAGGTTTGGTGATGCCTTTATGGCGAAGGTTAAAAAAGTGTCGTGCGAAAGCGCCGATCATAATGATAGCAATTAATACTGCCCACGAATGAGGGTGGGTATAGGTCATTGGGTAGTGGTTACTGATCATAATAAAAATAACAGGCAACGTTAAATAGTTATTATGAACGGAGCGTAGCTTGCTGGCGGAGGCATACTTAACGTCTGGCTGCTTGCCTGCTTCAATCGCCTTAACCATAGCGCGCTGGCCTGGCATAATAATACGAAAAACATTTCCGGCCATGCAGGTGCCAATGAGAGCGCCAATATGCAAATAAGCCGCACGGTCACTAATAATCTGTTCTAACCCCCAGCTTAAAGCTCCGATCAATGAGATTAAGAATAGTGCTAATAACCAAGTCTGTTTGGCTAATGGGCTTTTACATAATCCATCATAAATAAACCAGCCGCCAATCAAAATGAATAAGCTCATAGCAATAGCCAGTGGTGGTGAAAGCTGGCTTTTATTGGGATCAATTAAATAAGATTCTGCACCGACATAAAACATCAAGGCAAAGAGGAAAAACCCAGTTAACCATGTGCTATAGGCCTCCCATTTAAACCAGTGTAAGTTATCTGGCATAACAGGGGGGGCAAGCTTGTATTTTCCTATCTCATAAAATCCACCCGCATGTACAGACGAAAGTTGGCCGCCGAACCCCTTTTTTTTGTTTTCTGGACTGGGTTCTTCCAATGAGTTATCGAGCCAAATAAAATAAAAAGAAGAGCCTATCCAGGCAATAGCGGTGATGACATGAAGCCAGCGGAATAGTAAATTTAGCCAATCAAGAATATAAGCACTCATAGATTATCTCCATCTCGGTCATGAACACACTGACCCATTGCAAATGTTTTAGCGACTAGTCTGTCATCACCTAGTGTATTGAGCGCAAATAATAGCTCGCTCAATGATTGGCAAAATTCTGTACGGAATTTCAGTAAAGGCGTTGCAGCTAAGTCCAGCACAACAAAATCTGCTTCACTATCGATAGCAAAGTTGCCCACTTTGTCCTCGATGTCTAAGGCTCTTGCGCCGCCCAGAGTCGATAAATACAGTGCGGTAAAGGGGTCGAGTTTTTCTTTGCGTAGCTGCTGGATTTTGTAGGCCTCATCCATCGTTTTAAACATAGAAAAACTGGTGCCTGCGCCAATATCAGTACCTAACCCAACGGTCACATTGTGTTTATTTGCTTGTTTGAGATCAAATAAACCTGAGCCCAAAAATAAGTTAGAGGTAGGGCAGTGTGCTATGGCAGCGCCTGTTTGAGCGAGCCTTGCACATTCGTTATCGCAGAGGTGTACACCGTGAGCAAAAATACTACGTTTTCTCACTAATCGTGCATCATCATAAACACCCAAATAATGGCTACTTTCTGGAAATAATGTGTTTACCCAAGCAATCTCGTCTTGGTTTTCGGAAAGATGTGTATGCAGATAAACACTGGGATATTTGTCTAGTAATTGCGCTGCCTTATGAAGTTGCTCAGGTGAACTTGTGGGCGCGAAGCGAGGCGTTACAGCATACTGAAGCCTATCGACGTTATGCCAACGTTCGATCAACTCTTTTGATTCTTGATAACTTGTTTCAGGCGTGTCGCATAATGCTTCGGGTGCATTACGATCCATCATCACTTTGCCTGCGATCATACGCAAGCCGCGTTTTTGTGCTTCAGAAAAAAAAGCATTAACAGAGGCTTTATGTACTGTACCAAATACAAGGGCTGTCGTTGTGCCATTGCGTAGCAGCTCATTTAAAAAAATAGAACTGACATCAGAAGCATAATCTTCATCGTCAAAATGTTGCTCTGTTGGAAACGTATAGTTATTCAGCCATTCTAATAATTGGTCACCATAAGCTCCGATCATTTGTGTTTGAGGGTAGTGAATATGGCTGTCAATAAACCCAGGAATGATAAGGTGGTTTGGGTATTCTTCTAGAGTGATTTCTTGATTACGGCTTGTTATCTGATTGTTAGATTCATCAATAATGTGGTCATCGGTCGTTTTAAAGCGGTTAAATTCAGGTAAGCATTCTGAAAGGGTGTGGAAATCACCTACATGGAGAACGTGCCCATCCTGAATCACTAACACCCCGTCTTCAAAATATTCATAGGGTGAGTCTGTGTTGGATAGTGGGTTATCAATGAAGTGTAAAATTCTAGCGCGATAAGCCTGAATAGCCGTGCTCTTTTTATTTGTTATCATATGTGAGTTGATCAAGTGCAGTATTAAGGGTGTCTTGGTTCAGTACAATGGGTTCTTTAAGAAAAAATTCATCGCAGTTTTTAACAGGTTTTTCTGGATCAGTACCGATGCGATCTATCACTAAAAAATGACTCTTTTTATTTAATGCAAGACAAAA